>CAMFCK010000011.1 GCA_945948775.1 uncultured Clostridia bacterium | reverse complement strand
CGCCTTTGTTTTACTCCCATGTTTAATTACAGTAACATTATATCCCCGAATCGTTCGATTGTCAAGATTATTTTTGAAAAAATTTTTATAACACCGAATCAGACAATAGCTTCGCGATATACAGCTTTGGATTTTAAAATCAGAACTTATACAGGCAATCGGCAGGGCAAGGCTGTTAAGGTACGACTGCACGGTAAAGCTTTATGCTGGGATACCGCTTAATCAGGCTATAGAACATGATTTTTTCTCTGAGAAAAACTAATTGGTAAGGCGTTTTAATCAGAGTGGTAGGTGTACCGATGGACGATTTCATAAATGAAATCAACGGCTATATCGAGTGGTATAATACAAAACGCATTAAGCAGTCACTGGGCTATATGAGCCCGGCAGAGTACAGACATAGTCTTGAAATAACAGCTTAAAAACAGTCCAAGAATATGTCCGCACCACCGAGTGTTAGCTTTTTTCTGTAAATTTTATCTCTTTATACAGCCCGGCTTATTTTACATATCTTTTTTTCGATTATTCAAAGAAATACATTTTTCCTTTTTCAGCGAAAAAAGAAACGGTATCACCATTGACGCTGCATTCATAATACATTCGAGCTGCGCATAGGCGCTTTCTCCGTCGCAGGGCCTTGCGTAAAGGCGCACAAGCCATGCGGCTGCTCATGTGCAGTATTCGACGCGGCCGTTAAGCCGTGCGGATATGGTTTAATTTGCTGCGTCAAGAAGCTCCGGAGTGCTTTCGTTAATCAGCTCGCCGGGGAACAAGCCGAACAGATGTGACGTATGTCTGTGATTAACCTCTGTTTCTTTGTACTCCTTCTGCCATTCCATCAGACGTCCGTCCGAACCGATTTTATCGCCCGGAAGCTTTTTCATTGCAGCTTTTAGTTCGTCGGAAAAGTCGTTGTCAGTATGCGGAACTTTTGCTGCCTTTATGCAGCAGTTAAATAATGTTTTTACTATCTGAATATCCATTGCCGGCACCATACAAAGCGCGCCGCGTCTTCCGTCGGCTGTAATGTATGAATTTTCCGGCGACAACGACGGCCCTGTTATAAGCTGAGCGTTTTCGTCCTCAATCATATAGTCGAGGAAGAACAGCGCTGCATCCTTTATTATCGGATATGCCTTCTCTGCTAAAAAATCTGTGTCGAGAGTGTATTCATAATGATTCCAAAGATGCAGCGAAAGCCATGCTCCGCCCATAGGCCAGACAACACAGTCATCAAAGCTGCCCTCTATATCGCTGTCGGCATATATGAGGAGTACAGCCCGTGTCACAGCCGCGTCTCATTAAATAAGCGGAAAATTAACCAATGCCAATATTGCTGTAATACTTTGCAATGCATGTGAGACGGACATTATGCAGATTGAATTTCTCACCGGTGCGATTATCAAGGGTGAGGACAGTAAAAATCTTATTGCAGAATACCTTGATATATACACACAAAAGGGTATCGTCAGCGAGGTACAGGATGTTTGCATTAATAATGACCATGGTACACAGAAGGACGAGGTTGTTGTCGGCGGCATGAGATTAACAGCCAACGGAATTGACGCATATGATTATCTCGGCATGAGAGTTACCGCATATTACAGACAGTACAGGACCGACGACGATCCGGAACTTGTATATATAAAAGCGGATGGTAAAAATCAGGTCATTACCATATCGGCGGATGATATAGACTATGACACAACAACAAAATCCAGTCTTTCATATTTTATAAACGGTTCGTCACGGACGAAATCGCTGAAAATTTCACCTGCTGCGGATATGGTGTATAACCGCTGGGGATATGTTAATTTTGCCGCCGAGGATTTTCCGCTTGTAGGCGAGGCGAAGCTTGTAGATAATGATGGCGACAAAATATATGATTTTATAGATGTAAAAAGCTATGATACGCTCCTTGTAGACAGAATGTCAACCGTAAGCCATAGGATAATTCCAAAATACGGCGAAACCCTGGACTTGTCAGCTGCGGACAGGTATGTGATACATAATACCGAAGGCGAGCAGCTCAACCTTTCGCAGATAAGCCGCGGCAGTGGGGTGTTTGCAGCGGTATCAAAGACCGGGGAATATATTGAAATTATTGTTTCGGATACCAAGATAACCGGAATGGCGTCATCAGGTGACCCGAAGGACGAAATACTGATTGTTGAAGCTGCTGAATATAAAATAAATGTTCAAATGAAGGCATATTATGAGCAGGCAGGAAAGGATATCTTTGAAATCGGTAAAAACAGAATTTATGTTCTTGATGCGTACGGTAAGATGGCGGGCTTCGAGGAGGCTGATGATACTGATTATATTTACGCGTATATTTACAGAGGCTATGTTGATGAAGAAAGCAACAAATACTATATGACTGCAACGAAAGCGAGCAAAAGGGTGTTCTGTGGGGAAGAGGAAATGCATGGTTTTCGGTTGCCTCGGTAGAAGCGTTGAACCTTCTTCCGAAAAATACCGGAGGTTATGACGTTATTTATGAAAACTTTATCAGACACTTGGAGGGTGTTGTAAAATGCTGCAGCGATAGCGGCAGATGGCATACTGTACTTGATAAAAATGATACATATATTGAAATGTAGCGACAGCGGCGTTTTCGTATGCTTTAAACAGAGCTTTGGAAATCGGACTGATTAGTGATGAATATACAGCGTTAGCGGAGAAATCGGTTAAATATCTTGCTTATGATGTTGATAAGGAGGGGAATGTAACTCACGGTTCGCTTGGAACATGCGTGATGCAGGATTATACAAAGTATAATGATATAGGCATAGGCTACAGCTATTTTACACAAGGTCTCGCGATGATGGTGCTTGTATATGAAAACAGTGCGTCGAAAAAAGTGAAATAACGATTTTCTGTGTTTATGCTCTTAAACGATCCGGGCGATTTTTTTGGATGAAGTCCGTTTTAAGTATTGAAGTTTTTTTCAGCCCGCTTATTTTACACTTTTCAGAAACGTAAAAGCTGCTTGTACTGCTAAAAAAATCACATTCGGTGCATTCAATAGTTAGATTTAATACTTTGCAAAATAAATTATTATGCTATAATTAAACTATAAACAACACGCTGTTTATGCAGGTGTTGCATAAAATATAAAAAGGAAAGGGCGATTGTTATGAAAAACAAAAAGTTAGTATCATTCCTTGTATCGGCTGCTGTAGCGTTGTCGGCAATACCGGCAATGTCTGTGTCAGCGGCTTCTGATGATGCAATCATCATCCAGGCGGAAGCACCATCGGAAAAGCATGTTGACCTCAGCGATACAATCGACGCAAACGGAAACCCTCTGGTTCACTCTCAAAGACCTCTTGCAGAGGACGGGCTTCAATACGTGGACACTGCACATACTATAATTAACTTTGCGCTGCATGACAGCTATACCTATACCTTTGATGCATCTGCCGGTGCGTACACTCTTTCTGTCAACAACAGCTGTGACAGAGATGCGCCTTACACCTTTTCGGTAAACGGAGGCGCTCTGGTTACGGCAAACTCAACAAAAGTAGCAGGAAGCAGCCACGGCGTGGAATATGTAGATTCCGTGCTTGGCGAGGTTGAGTTGGTTGACGGCAGCAACACAATTACATTTACCATTAGCACAATAAACAAAAACTTCAATGCCTACACCGATTACTACACGCTCACACCGGTGACTGCACATAATCCTGATGATGATTTGCCGGTTGTTGGCGAAAATTTCAAAATTGAGGGCGAAGACTTTATTTCCTACACAGCTGTGGACGGTACGACAGTAACGCAGCTTTCGGCAATACCTAAGGCATCAGAAGAGCAGCCCTCGTGGGGAACCGGCGACGGAACTGTAAAATCGGTATTTACCGGACAAAACAAGGCAAAAGCAGGAGATACTGTTTATTATACATATAAGGTAAAGGCTGAAACGGCAGGAATATATAATATGGTACTCTCCTACAATGTTCAGGAGTGGAGAGCCGGCAAAATGAGAGCAAATATAACAGTAAACGGAACAGAAACATATGTAACCTTAACGAAGGCAACGGCAGGCGCAGACTTCATGAATGATTTCCATGAAATTGAGGTCGGAGCAGTTGAACTTGTGGAAGGTGTTAATACTATTACAATAGGAACAAAGTGCTATGGTACCGGATATGACGAGGATAATAATACACATTATTCAAACAACGGATATATAATCGACTATTCCAGATTTGAATTTGATAAGGGAATAGTTATCAGCAGCGATGCGCAAACCACCTTCTCATCATTGGACTTTGACGATGCAACAAGCGTGGACGATACTCCTGAATGGGAAACTCAGCCGCATAAGTTTTCAACATGGGATAAGTCGGGTGTATCAAATGCGTCTGTAACAGATGCAACCATAAGACCGGCTGATACTGCCTCATATAAGATTACCGCAGACGCATGGAAGTATGATGTGTATTTGAAATACACGTGTGACCGTAAATCAACGGTAACGATGAAGCTCGGAAACGGCGATGCGATTTCTGCCGACCTTGAGAGCACAGGCGGCTGGAGCACATATACAACTGCTAAAATCGGAACATTGGAAAGCGATGGGAAAACAGCATATCTTACCCTTAAGTTTACAAAGGACATTATGATTACGGATATTATATTTGTACCGGAGGCAAAGACCGGCTGCTCAATAAAAGAGGGATATTTATACAATGATAGCGGCGAGGATAAATTTGAAATAAATGCCGGTGAAAGAGGGAATGCCTTACTCGCAGATAATCAAGAAAATGTGCAGGATAGCTTTGATATCTATATGGCAGAATTTGACAGCAGCAACAGGCTTGTAAACGTCACAAAGACTACGGTTACCACACCGGCGGACGGCAAAACTACAGGTAAAGAGGTTTCAATTTTTGCCGGTACAGGCGTTACTTTGGTAAAGTGCATTGTCTTGCGTGGGGAATCATTAAAGCCTATGTGCGACAGTCTTTCAAATAAATAACCGGCATAATATAGATCTAGATTTATCACAGCCTGTGAGCGATTGTGTTTGCAGGCTGTGATGTGATTAAATTCGCGAAAGGATTGGCGACATATGGAAAAGTACGCAAAGCGTATAAGGCAAAAGACAGCATTTGCAGAGGTAAAACGGTTCAGATATGCTTATATCATGATCCTGCCTGCGGTCGTGCTCACACTGATGTTCTCATATTTTCCGCTTGCAGGTATTATAATTGCGTTCAAGAACTTTAATTTTGAAACGGTATTGAGCGATCCAAATATAATAAAAGCGATAATAAACAGCGAATGGGTGGGATTAGGAAACTTTATTCAGGTATTCAGGCAGCCGCAAATGCTTGACGCAATAAAAAATACGCTGATATACGGATTTACAAACCTTGTTATCGGTTTCCCGTTTCCGATCATTCTTGCTCTGCTGTTCAATGAGCTGAATAATCTGAAATTTAAAAAGGTAGTACAGACGGTATCATATATGCCGCACTTTTTGTCCTGGATATCTGTGATCGGTCTTTGCTACAGCTTCCTTGCTGCTGAGGGTCCGATAAACGATTTGCTTGTTAAGCTTTTCGGTACTGATTTTCAGTACAGCGACCCGCTGATGGATTCAAAGTATTTTCTTCCTATTATTTTTACAACTAACATATGGAAGAATGTCGGCTGGTCTTCTGTTGTATTTCTGGCTTCGATAGCAGGAATCGACCAGACGCTTTACGAGGCGGCAGACGTTGACGGCTGCGGGAAGTTCAGACGTGTTATCAACATCACAATACCGTGTATAAGCGAGACGATAATTATTGTTTTCATTATGTCTGCCGGTCAGCTTGTTAACACCAATTTTGAACAGGTTTACGGCTTCCAAAATGTATTCACGCAGGAAAAAACAGAGGTAATAAATACTCTTGTATATCGTCAGGGTATTGAAAACGGCGAATACGGACTTGCAACAGCCTTCGGACTTGCGCAGGGTATTGCCAATATTGCTCTTGTCCTTGGCGCAAATGCTCTGAGTAAAAGGCTCAGCGGCTCAAGTATCTGGTAAAGGAGATGTATACCGAATGAAAAAAAGCAAATCAGAAATAATCTTCAATGTATGCAATATCCTTTTTATGATATTTCTGTGTTTCGTAACGATATATCCGTTTTTAAATCAGCTGGCAATATCGTTCAATGACGGCATGGACTCGACTATGGGCGGAATAACTATATTTCCGAGAAAGTTTACATTGGAAAATTATAAGGGCGTATTGACAAATCCTTCTTTAAAGGGTGCGCTCACAATTTCAGTATTAAGGGTTGTTATAGCAACGGTGCTGAGTCTGCTGGTTACCTATGCCGCAGCTTACGGACTGACCAGAAAGGGGCTGCCGTTCCGGCGCGGTCTTACGCTTTTACTGATGATACCTAGCTATATTTCAGCCGGCGTAATACCTATTTATCTTATGCTCAGAACCTATCATCTTATAAATTCTTTCTGGGTTTATATTCTGCCCGGACTGTTTCTGTTTTATAATATGATTATTATTCGGTCTTTTTTACAGTCGATTCCGGATTCGCTGGAGGAGAGCGCAAAGCTTGACGGTGCAAATGACATACAGATAATGTTTAAAATTGCTATGCCTCTTTCGCTTCCGGTGCTTGCAACAGTAGCGCTATGGGTATCGGTTCAGAACTGGAACGACTGGACAACAACTCTTATGTATGTGACCGATAAGAATCTGTATCCGCTTCAATATCTTATGATGCGGCTTATAAAGGAAAGTGAAACAGCACAGGAGATGGCACTGCAAATAACCATGAATAAAGGACTTGATGAGGTTTCGCAGCCTACATCTCAGTCGATAACTGCTGCAACGCTTATGATAACAACAATTCCGATCATTCTGGTGTATCCATTTCTGCAAAAATATTTTGTAACAGGCGTTACATTGGGGGCTGTAAAGGAATAACATCCTTTTTCGGAATTATTGGTATCAGAAAGCAAAATATATTTTTCTTAGTTTTAATCAGGAAAGGAAATGACTATGAAGGCAACGAAAAGAATAACCGCTTTAATACTTGCAGCGGCAATTGCAGCTCCTATGGCAGGCTGCGGAAAAAAGGAGAGTGTTTCCAAAGACGGCTATGCGTCCGGGGAAATGCTGAAGCTTACCGTCTGGGAAACGCAGGGTACAGATTACTCCCCGAAAACACCGATCAGCAATGACATTGTTGCAGACTGGCTGAAGAAAAAGACAAATGTTACCGTTGAAAATATGTACGGAAATGACGGCGGACAATGGGATACAAAGCTTGCAAAGCTGGTTGCGGGCAATAATCTGCCCGACATTATTCATTGCAGCGGCGGTCAGGGACCGGCACATTTTGCAAAGCTTAAGGAGATTAATCAGATTTGGGAGCTTACACCGGAAATGATACAGGAATATGCCCCGGAGGTGTGGAGAAGAACGCCAAGTGAGTTCTGGGACGCAATTTCGGTTGACGGAAAGATTCTCGGTATACCGTATAAGTCATCGCCTAGAGACGAGATTTATCCTGACCTTGAGCAGGAGGAGATAGATTTTATCAAAAACCTTACCAAAACATACGTTACGGATGTTACATTTAACGCAACAAACTGTTTTTGGGTAAGAGATGATATTATCAAGGATTTCTTCCCGGAGGCGAAAAGCTACGACGAGCTTATGCAGATGCTGAAAACTACCGATCACCCAATCGGAGATGAGCTGCTGGATATCCCTATCTATACAACAGAAGAATTTATTGACTTTATGTATAAAATCAAGGATAAGGGATATAAGGCGGATAACGGCAAAACCGTGTATGCTTTCGGCTATGACGGCGGTGACAACTGGGGTGCGCTTACCTATCTCGGAGCGGATATGTACGGCTATAAAAATCATACATACACCGGTACATGGAATGAGAACAAGGGCAGATATGAAATTCCCCTTGTAGGCGATGTGATAAAGCAGGCGGCAAAGACTCAGAACAAGATGGTCAATGACGGTGTTATAGAGGCGGCAAGCCTTGCGCATACAACATCTCAGTTTAAAGAGAAAATTCTTAACGGTCAGTATGCGATTTGTCCGCTGTTTGCTGTGGATAAGCCTGACAAAATAAACAGCGAGCTTGAGGCAAAGGGTGCCTCCTTCAGATTCCGTCCCTTTATAACCCAGGTTCCGAATATGGAGGATTATCCGGCATTTCAGGAAAAGGAATACTGGACGGATGCTATCTGTATCTTAAAGACTCTTTCTGAGGACGAGCTTAAGCAGGTGCTAAACTGGATCAATGTTCAGTTCACCGCTGAGTATGATAAGGTAAGAAACTGGGGACCTGAGGAAGCGGGGCTTTATGTTGAGACCGAGGACGGAAAGCTGAAGTTTAAGGACGAGAGATTTAATAAGTTCTTTATTGAAGGCGACGCCTCTGCGCTGCCTGATGAAAATGAAAGAATGGGACTTCAGGGAGAAGGCGGACTTATGGCGGTCATACCGACAACCGTTGACCATTATAACGCACAGGTTATGCACAGAGTGGTTGACTACAGTCTGCCGCGGCTTAACAAGGGCTTTAAGTTTACAAGCAACAGCGAACATGTGAAAAATGTTAAAACATATGCACAGACGCAAATATGGGATGCTGCGTATGCGGAGATACCTGAGGTCGTAACCTTCTGGGGCAAGCGCGAGCAGTGGGAGGCAAAATTCAAAATGGCTCTTGCAGCATCAGAAAGTGAGTTCGATACAAAATGGGGCGAGGCAGTTGACGCACTGTATCAGATAGTTGATATTGACTTGATGGAGGAAAAATGTACAGAGGTTGCGAAAGCGCTGAACGAACAGCTGAAAAACGAATCTGAATGATTGAATAAAGCGGTGTCGGGCGGCATATGACCTCTGCTGTCCGGCAGCAAGACCGGGGAAAGACAAGCGGAAAACAGGCGGGAGGTCTCTTGCCTGTTTTCGTTGTTTAAACACAAAGTCAGACTTAGAGCAGGTCTTCCTCGTTATGATATTGCCGCTTTCACGGCGGAAGAATGGAGATTAATATGAAATCAATAACCCGATTGTTACAGTTGATAATATCAATAACAATTCTTACCGGAATATTACCGCAGTCTGCTGTACATGCCTCATCGCCGTTTAAAAAGCATACCGCGCCCGGTGAAATCAACATATGTGACTTTGACATAGGAGAACAGGGAGAAACTTATTCCGGGTATCAGACGGACACCTGGCAGGGCAAATACAACGACCGCGGTACAGATGTAAAAATGAATTTTTATGACGGTAATGACGGAGTTGTTATTGGCTTTAATGCAGGCGAGTGGACAAAGTACACACTTCAGGTAGAAAAAACCGGAAACTATATTATCTCGGCATATTATGCCACCACAAATACTGATGCCACAACAAAGATAACCTTTGACGATACCCAGGGAATACAGAATGTTCTGGAGACCTCAGGCTCATGGCAGGATTGTACCGTAACAGAGATCGGTACTGTTTTCCTCAGCGAGGGTACGCATGTAATGAAGATTGAACAGATTAAGCGTGGTATTAATTTCAGAAGCGTTATTATAGAAAGCGCTGACGAAATCAAGGTTGACTTCAGCAGGAAGGAAGGCGCTTACCGTACACACAATATACCGTGTGTGATTCAGGCAGAAGATTATGACCTTGGTGCAAACGGCAGCTATTCTGTTGACGGAGAAAACAATTTAAGAAAATACAGAAAAAACGATCAGCTTGATATCGGTGAGATTGTTAAGAATGAGGAATACTATCTTGCGCTTCAGGACAGGGAATATGCTGTATATACGGTGGAAAATGAGGTCGCAAACAGCTTTAAAATTTCATTAAATTCAGCAACAACAAGCGGAGTTAAGCTATACATTGATGATTACAAATACCCCATGACGGCTGATGTTGTCGGGACGGGCAGCTACGCCCCAAACGAGGTTGGCAGAGTATGGCTTTGCGAGGGACAGCACAAAATTAAGCTTGAGGCATCATCACAGCTGAATGTTGACTCAATACGAATAGAAATAACAAAGGACGGGGCAATAGATCCGGCAATTCTCGACTATGACAGTTATCCTCCGAAGGAGCAGGAGAGTGAAGATGCGGACACGGAGGAGAAGGCAAATCCTGTCTGGAGGGAGCTGTATGTTTCAAACAGCGGCAATGACGAAAATGACGGGAGCGAGGCAGCACCCTTTAAAACACTTGAGGCAGCAAATGAAGCGGTTAAGAAAATACGCAGCGAAATGCAGGGTGATATTGTAATCAATATTGCCTCAGGATACTATCCGATTTCCGAAAAATTAAAGATAGGCACAGACGGTGCAGGAGCAAACGGGTATAGGGTTATCTACCGCGGCGATGAAAACGATTTGCCGATAATAAGCGGCGGAGTTAAGATTACCGGCTGGGAGAAGGTAGATGACAGGATATGGAGCGCGCCTGCTGACATAGATGATACAAGAGCGTTTTTCGTAAATGATCAGGCAACGGTAAGAGCGAGGTCAAAGTATCTG
>CAMFCK010000010.1 GCA_945948775.1 uncultured Clostridia bacterium | reverse complement strand
TTGAGAGCAAAATATTTATTTGTGGTGCAAGGATTTTTCATATTTATTCAAAAAAACTTGCAGCCGAATAATCAAAAAATGTTTATGTGTCGCATAGCGACAACATTTTTTGATTATTCGGCAGTCATTATATAAAATAGACTTCATAGGGGATATCAAAAAAAATCGTTCGCAGTTCAAGGACATAAACACAGAAAATCCGCTTTTACCGGCGGATTTTCTGCATGTAATCGTTATTTTGTTTAAAGCAAGAAAAATCAAGGTTTTTGCCCTTGAATGCTCCGGGCGACTTTTTTTTTACACCCCATTTTATGCTTCCAAACTATTTTTTTGATGTCTTTCGCACAGAGGGCTTTGCCGTTTCCGGCGCGGATGCTGCTTTAGCAGATGCTTTTATAGCGCTCTCTGCCTTTGCGGGAGCAGCCTCTTTTTTAGGCTCAGCCTTCTTAACTGTTTCTTTTTTTGCAGACGATTTAGCCGCTGCTTTTTTTGCTGTTGCCTTTGGAGCCTTAACGGCAGGCTTTTTTTCTGCTTTTGGAGCAGGTTCGTCATGCACTATGCATGCTGCCGCAGCTTCTAAGTCCGCAGCGTTGCCGTATATTACGGCTTTGCCGCTTTCTGCAGCCTGAGCAACCGAAAGTTTGCCGTCAAGAATTTTGTATAAATCCAGCTTCTTTAATGCAACATTTGCAGTATTGTCACGATAATCGTAAGGCTCAACCCTGAGCTCGCCGCCGGCACTTTGGATATAGAATATGCCGCCGCAGTCGCTGTCGGTCATACTGACCTGAATTGCAAAATCCGATGTAAGCTTTGATGTATCCACTTTATCAAATTTTGCTTTTACTTTTTGAAATGCCTGTTCAAAAGTCATAGCCGATACCTCCTGTTAGTTCAATATAAACAATACTATTATACCGTATTCAAAGGCGTATGTCAATACATCGCATAATAAAACTGCCGCAATGATATATCCAAAACCGTTTTTATTGTCGGAATTTGACATAGAAGCGTTTTGCCTGCACTTCAGGACTTGACATTATTTTTTAAATGTAATATAATTTTATAATACAGATAATAGCAGGAATGAGGGAGGTCGGAAATGAAATACACGCTCAGAGCAGGAGCAAAGGAGTTTTTCTTTGTGCTGATTTGTATATGCGTTATAGCTTTGGCAGGGGATCTGGTGCGGTATCTTGTGCCGGAACCGCCTATGCTGAAGGAAATATCAATGATATTAATGGGATGCATTTTGGTTTATTTTGTTTATACAAGGTACTGCGCGGAGTTTACCTATACTCTCGGCGAGGAGGGAATCGCTGCAAAATGCCGGATCGGGCGGCGCGAAAGAGCCGCATATGCGGAATATAATGACATAAGCTGTATTTCCGATACAAAGCCTGAACAGAAGCCGCAGGTCTGCGCTAAGTTTATCAAAAGTATAATCAGCAGTAAAAACCGGCGGTATATATCATATAATAACGGCGGCAGTCTGATTGTAATAGAGGCAGACAATGATTTTATGCAAAAGCTTAAGGAGAAAGTAAATGGTTAGTATAATTGGAGTAAGATTTAAAAAGGTCGGAAAGGTGTATCATTTTGCTCCGGACGGACTGGATATAAAAAAAGGCGATACAGTGGTCGTGGAAACCTCGCGCGGTATAGAGATAGGCGAGGTAGTTGTAGGGATACATGAGATTGATGAAAAAAATATCAAAAAGCCGCTTAGAAATGTTATCCGCGTAGCAAATGAAGAGGATTTGCGTATTCTGGAGGAGAATAAGAAGAAAGAGGCAGAGGCATTTGAGCTTTGCTGCGAGAAGATAAAAAAACACAATCTTGACATGAAGCTGGTAGAAGTGGAATATACCTTTGATAATTCTAAAATACTTTTCTATTTCACAGCTGACGGGCGTATAGATTTTCGCGAGCTTGTAAAGGAACTTGCCAACGTTTACCGGACAAGAATAGAGCTGAGACAGATTGGCGCAAGAGATGAGTCAAAGACGCTTGGGAGCATTGGCATCTGCGGCAGGGGCTTGTGCTGCTCGCAGTTTCTGGGCGAATTTGAGCCTGTTTCGATAAAAATGGCGAAGGAGCAGGGCTTATCTTTGAATCCTACAAAGATTTCCGGCTCATGCGGCAGACTTATGTGCTGTCTTAAATATGAGCAGGAAATGTATGAAGAGCTTCTCAAGGTTACCCCCAGAGCCGGTTGTGTAGTGGATACGCCGGACGGACGCGGTACGGTGGAATATGTAAATATCCTTAAAGGGCAGCTTAAGGTCAGAATAGATGAAGACCATGATAAGGCATATAAAGACTACAGCGTAAACGATGTTAAGATTATCAAAAAACCGCACGGCGACGCGGCTTCGGAAAAAAAAGATGAAGAAATGCTAAAAAAGCTTGAAGATTAGGAAAATATATGATATAATGGCGTTGGGATATGCGGTTGGGTATATCCTGTGCCTCGGCTGTTAAAAAGTCCGTAATATTGACTGTTGCTCATATACGGATCAAATAGCATGACACATATAAATTTAAGGAGGTGTTTTAAGATGGCATATAAAATCAGTGATGACTGCATCAGCTGCGGAGCATGTGCTGCTGAATGTCCTGTAGGCGCTATCAGCGAGGGCGATTCTAAATACGTTATTGACGATGGTACCTGCATTAGCTGCGGAGCTTGCGCGGGGGTTTGCCCGGTAGGCGCTCCTCAGGAGTAATGGTGAATGCGGCGGCACAGTATTTGTAGACTGTGCCGTTTTTTTCTTCAATAGATATTTTGTGACAAAAAGGTTAATAATATACCTTGTAACAAAAAATATATCGAGCAAAAGCTGTCTTTTGCTGTGATTTGTATTGAAAATTCAGGCGGAAAGGATATGTGTGCAATGAAGAAAAGATTATACCGTTCGGAGAAGGATCGTAAGATTGCAGGAGTGTGCGCAGGAATTGCAGAGTATTTCGGTATAGATCCGACGCTGGTGCGGCTGGGTACGGCGATTTTGTCCTGCTTCTGGCTTACGGGAGTTATCGTGTATATAATTGCGATGATAGTTATACCTAATGAGAGCGATGTTATAAATCAGAATGAGGAAGAATAATCCTTAAAAAAGGAGTTAATTTATATGGAGGCAGTTAAAGAGCTGCAAAAAATCATAGACAGCAGTGATAATATAGTTTTTTTCGGCGGCGCAGGCGTGTCCTGCGAAAGCGGAATACCTGACTTCCGCTCGGCAGACGGATTGTATAACCAGCAGTATGCATATCCGCCGGAAACAATACTGTCGCATAGCTTTTTTATGGAGGAAACAGAGGAGTTTTACCGCTTTTACCGTGACAAAATGCTTTATCCCGACGCGAAACCCAATGCGGCGCATAAAGCCCTTGCCGCGCTTGAGGATAAGGGCAGACTCGGCGCGGTGATTACTCAGAATATAGACGGACTGCATCAGGCTGCCGGAAGTAAAAAAGTATTTGAGCTTCACGGCAGCGTGCATCATAACTACTGCATGAAATGCGGACGGCATTACGGACTTGACGCGATATTAAACAGCACAGGTGTTCCGTACTGCTCATGCGGCGGCATTATTAAGCCGGATGTAGTGCTGTATGAGGAACCGCTGGACGCGTATATTACGGAAATGGCGATCGCTCATGTACAGGCTGCCGACTGTCTGATAATTGGAGGTACCTCGCTTACCGTCTATCCGGCTGCCGGATTTGTACAGCAGTATCTCGGAGATAAGCTTGTGCTTATAAACAAATCAAAGACAAAGCTGGATAGCCGGGCAGCGCTTGTAATCAATGACGGCATAGCAAAGGTTATGTCACAGCTTGATATTTAGACACGGCATCGTCGGATACGTCTATTTTGTGCATAATTTTGTCATTTTACATACTACATTTTGGATAATTAGCGAAATTTGAAATAATTCTACGCAATATGTTGACAAAATGCATATGTAATGGTATTATAAATGTGCCGCACACAGAATATGACGTGAGGAGATGGTATGTTTGAATAATACAGTAGCTGAACAATGGAAAGGCTTTAAGCTTGGAACTTGGTGCAATACTGTTGATGTAAGAGATTTTATACAGAGCAATTATACAGAATATGACGGAGATGAGGAGTTTCTTGCAGGACCGACGGCTGCTACAAAGAAGCTGTGGGAAATGGTTACGGAGCTTTCCAAAAAGGAGCGCGAGGCAGGCGGCGTCCTCGATATGGATACAAGCATAGTATCAACAATAACCTCGCACGGAGCCGGCTATCTTGACAAGGATCTCGAAAAAATCGTCGGTTTTCAGACCGATAAACCTTTTAAGCGTTCTTTGCAGCCGTTCGGCGGAATAAGAATGGCGCAGAATGCATGCCGTGAGAACGGATATGAGGTTGACCCCAAAATAGTAGAAATTTTCACCAAATACAGAAAGACGCATAATCAGGGCGTTTTTGATGCATATACGCCGGAAATGCGCCTTGCGCGCAAATCGGCAATTATTACCGGTCTTCCGGACGCATACGGGCGCGGCAGAATCATCGGTGATTACCGCAGAGTGGCGCTTTACGGTATCGATAGGCTTAAGGAGGACAAGCAGCATCAGCTTGACACTTCGCTTGTGCGTATGACCTCAAAGAATATACGCCTGAGGGAGGAGCTTGCAGAACAGCTCCGCGCTCTTGATGAGCTGGCAGAGCTGGGACGGATATACGGTTGTGATATAACCAAGCCGGCTGCAAATGCGAAAGAGGCGATACAGTGGCTTTATTTCGGTTATCTTGCGGCTGTGAAGGAACAGAACGGCGCGGCGATGAGCCTTGGCAGAACCTCTACCTTCCTTGATATTTATATAGAAAGAGACCTCAGAGACGGTGTTATAACCGAGGAGGAGGCGCAGGAATATATAGATCATTTCATTATGAAGCTCAGGCTGGTGAAGTTTGCAAGGACTCCCGAATACAATGAGTTGTTTTCCGGAGATCCCACGTGGGTTACAGAGTCCATCGGCGGAATAGGCATAGACGGACGGCCGTTAGTTACCAAAACTTCCTTCAGATACCTGCACACGCTGGACAATCTCGGCACGGCGCCCGAACCTAACATGACGGTGCTCTGGTCGGTAAAGCTTCCGCAGAAATTCAAGGAATACTGCGCTAAGATGTCGATAAAAACGTCATCGATACAGTATGAAAATGACGATCTTATGCGGGTTACTCGCGGAGATGACTATGCCATTGCCTGCTGCGTATCCTCAATGAGAGTTGGCAAGGAAATGCAGTTTTTCGGAGCAAGAGCAAATCTTGCAAAGTGTCTGCTTTACGCGATTAACGGCGGCATGGATGAGCGTCTGAAAATACAGGTGGGTCCTAAATACCGCAGGGTTGAGGGCGATTATCTTGATTTTGATGATGTTATGGAAAAGTACGACGCAATGCTGGAGTGGCTTGCGGAACTTTATGTAAATACGCTGAACGTAATACACTATATGCATGATAAATACTGCTATGAGCGTATACAAATGGCGCTTCATGACCGTGATGTAAGAAGATATTTCGCAACAGGTATTGCCGGACTGTCGGTTGTTGCCGATTCGCTGAGTGCAATCAAGTATGCAAAGGTAAAGTGCATACGCGATGACGACGGAGTTGTTGTCGATTACGAAGTAGAGGGCGATTTCCCTAAATACGGAAACAATGATGATCGTGTGGATATGCTTGCGGTCGGAATTGTACAGAGCTTTATGGACAAGGTACGCAAACATCATACCTATCGCGACAGTATTCCCACAATGTCTATCCTGACCATTACGTCTAATGTGGTATACGGAAAAAAGACAGGCAATACGCCCGATGGAAGAAAAGCGGGAGTACCTCTTGCACCGGGAGCAAACCCGATGCACGGACGTGATACTCACGGAGCTGTTGCGTCACTTGCTTCGGTGGCAAAGCTGCCGTTTGCAGACGCGCAGGACGGTATCTCAAATACCTTCTCGATAATTCCGGGCGCACTCGGCAAGGATGACGCGGTATTTGCCGGAGATATTGATCTTGACGCTTTAAAGAATAACTGAAAGGATATATACGCCTTATGAAAGACGACTATAAAAGACTTGCGCAAATGATAGACGGCTGTGTGCGCCGTGGATCGGCACATATCAGCGTAACGGTCGGTGAGAGTGAGTCGGTGACCGATAAAAGCGTATGCTGTATTGAAGGCGGTGCATGTAGTGCGCCCACCTTGCATAAGGGTATTGACGACTGAAAAGGAGGAGTGAAATATGTCAGCACAGCAGGTTGAAAATCTGGTGTCCTTGCTTGACGGATATGCAAATCAGGGAGGACATCATCTGAATGTAAATGTATTTACGCGTGAAACGCTTATTGATGCACAGAAGCATCCGGAAAAATATCCGCAGCTTACGGTGCGTGTTTCCGGCTATGCGGTAAACTTCATAAAGCTTACCAAAGAACAGCAGGATGATGTTATATCCAGAACCTTTCACGCAACCATATAAACTTTACCGGAAGCGGTGTGCAAAGCGCCGCTTCCGTTTTTATCATACCCGGATTTATATTCCAATTAAAATATTGACTATTCCATCAAAGTATGATAAAATATTCAAATAAATATAAAATAGCTGTATTTGCGGTTTGTTAGGAGGTTCGCGGATTATCAGAGTCCGTTCGAGTGATAATGAAGAAACATTATAACCGGCATAGCTTTTTTTGGGGATTAATCATATGCGTCTGCGTCTTTACGGGAGTAGGGATATATGATATTTATAAGCATAATATCAGCATGGCATGTGCGGAGCTTACTTTTGCATTTTTGCTGTTGGTTTATATCATAGTTGTCAGGACAATGCGCAAGCGCGATATGAGCGCGTATATGTCCATGATTATTGAGCGCGAGGACAGTATTTCGCATGATGCTGTCAACCGTTTGCCGATACCGGTGGCTGTGCTGTCGGTAGACGGACTGATCATGTGGTATAACGAGCCTTTTGTCAAGATGGCAAATACTGATGCGCTTTATAATATGCCGATTTATGAGCTTATCAAGGATATAAAATGGAACGAGGTATTAAAATCTACCGACGGCGTAAAGCTTCATGCAGAGTGCCGGTCAAGACAATACCGAGTTGAGGGTAATCTCATAAAAAACAATAATTCCGCTGAAGAGTTTTCGGTGCTTCTGTACTTTTTTGATGAAACCGAATATGTTGCTCTGAAAAAAAAGTATGAGGATGAACGTACGGTAGTAGGGCTGGTAGTGGTAGATAACTATGACGAGCTTTTTCAGAAGATTGACGATTCCGAATCACAGCAGGCATCGGCGCTTATCAACAGGCATATCGTGCAGTGGGTGGATGAAAGCAAGGGAGTTATCAAGCGTTTAGAGCGGGATCGTTATCTTATTATGTTTGAAAAAGCATATCTTCAGGAATATGTCAATAAGAAATTTGATGTGCTTGAGCGTGTGCGCGCTGTGGGGGACAGCATAAGACTGCCTATTTCGGTAAGTATAGGCATCGGAGTAGGCTCGTCGCTGGATGAGAGCGAGGAGTTTTCCCGTGCGGCGCTTAATATGGCGGAGGGACGCGGCGGCGATCAGGCGGCGATAAAGGATGAAACACAATTCAAGTTCTACGGCGGCAAAACGCGCGAATATGAAAAATCCACAAGAGTAAAAACGCGTGCTTTTGCGTATGCGTTCCGGGATTTTATAAAAAATTCAGACAAGGTAGTCTTTATGGGACATTCCAATGCTGATTTTGACTGCTTCGGAGCGGCGATAGGACTCTCACGCGCAGCGCGTGACTGCGGGAAAAATGCATATATAGTGTATGATAATTCACCGGCAGTGGCAGGTCTTGTTGAGGAAATGCGAACACTTCCCGATTACAACAATATGCTGATTTCGGGAGAATATGCGAGGGAGATGACGACAAAGGATACGCTGCTTGTCATTCTTGATACACACCGTCCGTCCATGCTCCCTGAACAGAAGCTTCTTGACTGCACAGAAAAAATCGTGCTTATCGACCATCACAGAAGAAGTACGGAATTTCTGCCGCATGTGTCGCTTCTTTATCATGAACCATACGCTTCCTCCACCTGCGAGATGGCAACAGAAATTTTGCAGTATGTCGATGATAACCGTATGATTTCGTCATTTGAGGCAAAGGCTCTTTATGTCGGAATTTTAATGGACACAAAGAATTTCATGATGAAAACCGGAGTACGCACCTTTGAGGCTGCATCATATCTGAGAAGATACGGTCTTGATCCGGTGGAGGTCAAAAAGCTGTTTACAATGGAGCAGTCGGACTATATCCATAAGCTCAAAATAATGGAAACGCTTGAGGTATATAACGAAAATATAGCTATAGCCTATACAAAGGAAAAATATCAGAATATGCGCGTCGTATCCTCACAGGCAGCAGATGATTTGCTGTGCATAAAAGGCATACGCGCGGCGTTTGTGGTATATCAGCTTGAGTCGGTGGCTTATATCAGCGCACGTTCCTTTGGGGATGTCAATGTGCAGCTTATATGCGAAAAGCTCGGCGGCGGCGGACATATGACGGTTGCCGGCGCGCAGCTCAAAGGGATAGATGTTGACGCGGCACGGCTGGAGCTTAAGGCCGCTATAGCAGAGTATATTGAGGAAAGCAAAAAATGATTTGACGGAGGTGTCATAAAATGAAGGTCATTTTAAATCAGGATATAAAAGGTCAGGGCAAAAAAGGTCAGCTTGTTGAGGTGTCAGACGGATACGCGCGTAACTTCCTTCTGCCGAAAAAGCTTGCAAAGGAGGCGACAAGCGAAAATATAAATATTATGCACGGTCAGCAGGAGTCTGAGGCATACAAAAAGCAGATGGCTCTTGAGGACGCGCAGACACTTTGCGAAAAGCTTAAGAGCATGAAGGTGGAAATCAAGGCGAAAGCCGGTGAAAACGGAAAGCTGTTCGGCTCTGTCACTTCAAAGGAAATCACCGATGAGCTTTTAAAGCAGTATCATGTAAAGGTTGACAAGAAAAAGCTTGTGCTGCCCGACGGAATAAAGACTCTCGGAACAACCAATGTTGATGTAAAGCTTCATCCGGGTGTGACAGGTACAATTATTGTAAATGTTTCGGCAATATAATCAGCGCGCTATGATTTTTGGCGGTAAGGAGGTGCGGTAAAATGCCGGAACAAGTGCCGGCAGTACCGGCGGAGCGTGAGCTTCCGTACAACAGGGAAGCCGAGCTTGGTGTTATAGGCTGTATGCTGATAAATACAAAAAGCGTTACCGCAGCTGCGGAAATAATAACGCCGGACGATTTTTATTTCGGTGCTAACCGCGAGATTTTTGCGGTAGTCATGACTTTGTTCAACGAAAATGTACCGGTGGATCTGGTAACGGTATCCGACCGGCTTTCTCAGCAGGATAAGCTGGACGCAGTCGGAGGTATACAATATCTGACTGCCGCGGCAACGAGCGTTGCAACAACTGAAAATGTCATTTATCATTGCAGGATAATCAAGGAAAAATCTACGCTTCGGCGCCTGATAAAATCGGCTTCTGCAATAGCGGAGATGGCTTATGAGGGCGCAGATGAAATTGAACGCATTTTGGAAAGGTCGGAGCAGTTAATATTTGATGTTTCAGCAACACGGGAGCAGTCAGATATTGTGCCTGTTTGCGACATACAGTCATATGGTGGAAAATTCACAGCGAGAGGGATATCTTACCGGCGAGTCGACCGGCTTTGAGTATCTTGACAAGCGTACCGGAGGACTGCATGGCGGCGAGCTTATCCTTATTGCCGGACGCCCCGGCATGGGCAAATCATCGTTGGCAATGAATATTGCGGAGCATTTGGCGATAAACGAGGGCAAAACCGTTGCTGTATTTAACCTTGAGATGCCTAAGGAGCAGATAGTAAGAAGAATACTATGCTCTCAGGCTTTGGTAGAATCAAACAAAATGCTGCGCGGAGATTTCTCCGGCGAGGACTGGCAGAGAATAGGACGCATACTTGATAAAATATATGCCGCACCGCTTTATATAGATGACTCGGCAAGCGTAACCGTTTCGGAAATACGGGCAAAATGCCGCAGGCTGAAGCAGACAAAGGGACTGTCGCTTATTGTTATCGACTATCTTCAGCTGATGCAGTCGGGCGGCAGGGTAGAAAGCAGACAGCAGGAGGTTGCGGAAATTTCACGTTCACTGAAAATTCTTGCAAAGGAGCTTGATGTGCCTGTGATTGCGCTTTCACAGCTTTCGCGTGCCGTTGAGGCAAGAAAGGATCGCCGGCCTATGCTTTCGGATATCAGAGAATCCGGCTCCATTGAGCAGGACTGCGATATAGTAATGTTTCTTTACCGTGATGACTATTACAACGAGGATTCGGAGGAAAAGAACATAGCCGAATGTATCATTGCAAAGCACAGAAGCGGCGAACCGGGTAAAGTTAAGCTTGGCTGGAAAGGTCAGTATACTAAGTTTATTACTGTAGAGTTCCGTGCAGAGGACGTCAAGAATGAGAGTTGAAAAGC
>CAMFCK010000009.1 GCA_945948775.1 uncultured Clostridia bacterium | reverse complement strand
TTTCGCTGCTGTTTAAAAGACTTACCGACTTTGCGCGAAAGCATGGCGATGAAAGGGGAAGACTGCCCGTTCCGGTGAACTTTGTTATGGACGAATTTTGCAACTGCGGAAAGCTGTTGGATTTTAAGAAAACCATATCGGTTGTGCGCTCATACGGCATAAACTGTCATGTCATTATACAGAGTATAGCTCAGCTTGCCGACAGGTATCCGGTAAAGGAATGGGAGGAGATTGTCGGTAACTGTGATACACAGCTGTTTTTAGGCTGTAACGATACCATGACGAGCGAGTTTATTTCAAAGCGCTGCGGAAATGTGACGATACGGCTGACAAACAGTATGTCACCGCAGACGCCGTTGTTTTCGCCGATCACAAGAGAAGTTACAGGCTACAGACAGACAAAATCAAACACAATGCGTCCACTTATGTACCCTGAGGAGGTTTTGCAGCTGGATAACAGGGAGTGCCTGCTGTTAATACGAGGGCAAAAGCCAGTAAAGGCATATAAGATAATACCGGAGGAGATCTCAGCATTTAAGGAATTGGAGTATACACGTATCAGTGATTATATCCCCAAATGGCGTCAGGAGGAAGAGGTACAAAAGCAAGAGCATGAGAGCAAGGAGGCAGCAGGGGCATACACGCCGCCTAAGCCGAACTTCGGTACAGTCGTAATACCGGAATCCGAAGAAGAAAGTCCGGAGACCATAATGCCACATCAACCGCTTCAAATCTCTTTTGATGAAACGGTTTTTGATCCGGAAAGCTGTACAGCAGAGGATATATTAAATGAATAAAGACGAGGAGGAAAAGCTATGAATGAAGTGTACAAGATAAATGATGTAATAAACTGTGAATTTCTGAAAATTCCCAAAAGCATGTTTGCAAATGAAAAATACAAGATACTGTCATCTGATGCAAAGCTGACCTTTGCACTGCTGTATGACAGGCTTTCTCTTTCCAAATTGAACGGTTGGATTAATGATAAGGATGAGGTATACCTTATATATACCAGAGAAGAAATTGCTGAGGAGTTGGGGATAACGTATAAAAAAGCAATTGCTGCGTTTAAGGAACTACTTGGGGCGGAGCTAATAAGTGAAACACGCTGCGGCAGAGGCTTTCCGAATAGGATATACATAGTTAAGCCGAAGACTTCGGTAAAAAGAGCAAAAGATTTTTCTGAGATTGAAAAAACAAGATATGCCAAAACAGAAGTTCAGGAAGAGAAAAACAAGACATTCCAAAACGGCATATCTTACGAAGAAAGAATGCTGTGTGATATGCAAAACGGGAAGATAAAGATATGCCCAAATGGAACTTCTGAACCTGCCGTATTGGAAGTTTTTGATATGCCAGAACCGCATGCTAATCATACTTATATAAACCAGAATAATATAAATCAACATGATACCAGTCAGTCTGTCAATCATAGTGAACGTAAATACAGACTGACTGACGGTAATTACAGTCTGGAGGAGATAACAGCTAATTGTCAGCTTGACACATTCCCGGAGGATGAGCAAAGGATCTTGTATGATGCTCTAGAGCGGATGTATTACAGTGAAACCCTGCGCGTGGGGAATGCAGTATATCCGCAGGGGAAAATCCGCAGCCGTATGTATGAAATTAACGCCGGAACGCTTGAAAGCGCAATGGCAAATCTGCATAAAAACAATAAACCGATAAGGAATTATCAGAGGTATGTTATGAGTACGATTTTCAACTGCATAGCAGAGGATTTTACGGTGGCGGCGGTGGATCCGTTCTTAAACAGTCTTAGAAAAAACGAATGAAGGGAGGACGCAAAATGTTCTATAACCCATATCAGCGGTACATAAAAGAGTTGCTCTGCGAATACGGCGCACTTACAAAAAAACAGTTATTAAGAGCGGTAAATATACAGTTTAGATCTAAGTTTGAAAGTCTTGACGCGTACCTTTTGCAGATGAGCCGGTTCGGTGATTTTAAACTCTGTGGTGAGGTGGTCATGTATGAGGGGATACAGCCGGACTATGATGTAATTCGTTCATTTGAGGTACTGTTAAGCTTTTTATCGGAGAATGTGCGTCATTATCGGGCAAAGGGTTATGCGGCAATCAGATTCATTGTTCCGGGCACGGAGCATGACAAGAACATATGCATTATTCCGGTAAAGCAGGGAGATGAAAAGGCGGTATCGGATTATGCGGACGATAAATTTACAGACGACAAGTGTGAGGTGGTAATTTTTCTTGTGGACGAAAAGGAGCAGATAAGTAAAATCAAAACGTCCTGCAACTGCAAATTCGCAATGGTGACAGGACAGGGCACACAATTTTTCAAAAGGTAAGGAGGAAAAAAATATGGAGTTTAAGGATTTGAATCTGGCGGAAATGGACAGGGATCTAACTGCGGCGGAAAAAGAAGAATGGCAGGCAATTTATGCCTCCTTCAAAAGTACGTCGGTAATGAGCGGAAGAGTTGCGGGCGTGGATATTCACGAATTTAATATTGTGCCGAAAGGCAAGCGGAAGGCAGTACCGCAGACTGTGCGCTGTCTGATCGTTATTAAGTACAGGGTTAAAATCATCATCCCGGAAACAGAGGTTTTTGCATTGGAGCTTGACAGCGGTTATCATATTCTGCATTCAATGTGCGGTGCAAACATACCGTTTGTCGTAACGCATATTGACCGTGAGGCAGGATTTGCCGTAGCATCGAGAAAGCTTGCGCTTGAAAAAATGCAAAAGCTGACCGACAGACGGGAAGGATTGGAGGGCAAAACGGTCAATGTTGATGTTGTATCGGTGGGCAAAAACGTCTGTACGGTCAATTTCGGCGGCTATGACGTTATGCTGCCCCAGCGCGACATCAGCTACAGCCTCGTTCCGGATCTGCGCATGGCAATGAAACCGGGGGAAACAAAAAGAGCGGTGGTTAAGGAATTTAATCCCGGGGAAAAGATATTGAAGCTGTCCGTAAAGGAAACAACGCCGCATCCGTTTGACGGTATTGAAACGAGGCATCCGCTGCATTCAACGCGGATTGCAAAAATCATCGGTAAATACGGCGGAGGCGGGTTTTGTCGGCTTTATGATAATATCACCGATGTTCTGTGTTCTTATGAATCAATGCAGTATGACGGAGACTACAAGACAGACGATACGGTTGAGATCGTGATTACAAAATACAACACGGACAAAAAACTGGTTTACGGCAAGATTTTGAGAAAGATGCACTGATTATAACGGGGCGGTTTGAGTGACCGCCCTATAATTATTTGGGAGGTAACTTATGAATAACGAAAAAGAGCAGCTTTGTCCCATATGCCGGACAGGGTTTGATATGCTGATGCTTGATAAAAGAGAACCTTTCTGTCCGTACATGTATCTTAATAACGGCGATTGCTGCAGCAAGTTTATGAAGATCGAAAATATGAAATAATAAATGTGGTAAAATAGGAGCAAGACAGGTACTTGAGATGAAACAGTTGAAATTCTTGCCTTGATTTTAAATGAGATATATGGTATAATTTTACTGTAAGAAAATTGTACAATATTAAAATGGAGGTATTTATGGAGTTAAGAGTATCATGAGGACAAGATCGGAGCTTGTAAAGTATTTTGCAAGTCTTTGGTTTTGTCCTCTTTTTTTTGTTTGTGCAAACAAAAAATACAAGGAGAATGAATATGAAAAAAATACAAAAGATAATGTCAGCATTGCTGGCGATTGAAATGATGGCTATTACAGCTTATGCCGGCGACATTGATACGAAAACACAGGTGAGGGACGTTTCGACAGAACTGTCACAAAATACCGGTAATTCAGAATTGCCGGTTAATGTTGTAAAAAGGGTTGGAGAAACAAGTACGACGGTGTATTCCGGACCGCTTGGTGGATATGAGGAAGGTGTGTGGAGCAGTATAGATTTCTCAACCATCGGCTTAGCTATTATTCTGGAATGGGACAGCAATGAGGTGTTTTACATAACACCATCATCGGCAATCGAAAATGTAGCGGAGCGTATGAATATATCCGAAAAAAATCTGCGAAGAGTTTCCGGCAGCAGCCTAAATGTAAGCGGCGGTCTTGAAATCTCTTCACAGATAAAAATAAATGGTGTTAATGTCGGAGAAAAAGGTCTTAGGATCATTGACAATGCGGATATGGAATGTATATTCAGCGCGGAGAATAATTCGGAGGATGAAAGAAGCCTATGCGTCGTTTTAGCAACATATACGGCAGAAAAAAGATTGTATCAGGTAAAACAAACAGAAATCACCGTAGAGCCGGGAGCGAGCGGCAATGCGCTCATGCTCTATCGTTTTGACGCAGAGAACGAAAGCAGCGCAAAGCTGATGTTCTGGAACAGCACAAGCGGTATGCTTCCGGTGAAAACGGTGATTGACTTTAATCAGACAGATGGAGTTAATGCATATTACTATGATGCTGATAATCGGCTTTTACAGATAGACAAAGCAAACAATAAGTCAATATTTTTTACTTATGATAATATGGGGAATTTACTGACCAAAACGGTAGAAGGTGAGCAGTAATGAAAAAATTCATATCAATACTTTTAACCGTTTCTATGATTTTTGCACCGCTTACAGCACTGGCGGAAAAGCCGGATGTTATACTGACAGAAGAATACAACACAGATTTCTCATATGATGTTTTAAATGCAAATCTTCCGAGTATAGATATAGCGGAAGAAGTTCCGCAAGAAGCACAGGTTATGCGAAATACGCAGGCAAATGCAGTAAATTATACGGAATATACCAGCGCTGTATTGCCTGAAATATTGGCAGATGAGGGTGCCATTGACATATCCCGTGAGGATACAGAGGCGTCTGACGGAATTGTGGGCAGAACAGCGTCGCAAAGTCCTGTACTCAGATCTGCATCAGCGGCGGGTGATACACAGTACCGATTGAACAATATCAACGGTAAGGACTCTTTTGCACTGCAGAACCAAGCCGGAAGAACAAGCTTTGTCGGAGATGATATCGGGGAGGAATATATCGATCCGCTGACGGGAAATCTGATTGTAACCGAAACGGATCTGGTTTTGCCGGGAGTCGATGGGCTGGATCTTCGTCTCGAAAGATACTACAGTCTGGCAGAGGCGGAGCTATATACAAAGACATCAAAACTCAATAATGACGCTATAACATTTACTATGCCGGAGGATTCGTATGTTGTGGTCGAATCAGTATATGACTGTGAAACGGGACAAACAAGCGAATACAGATATCCTTATGCCCAAAGGTCTGAGGCTGAATTAAGAAAAGAAGAAATTGAAAGCCGCGACACAAACAATGGAAACTTTATATATAATGCAACAATACGCGATTGTAATGAGGGGGATGAGGTTTATGTCCCGTACTATTACACCTCTGAAATCACATCGTCAAGCTACCAAAGAACGAGAAATAACCTCGGTGCAGGCTGGTCATGGGGATTTCCATCTGTTCAGATAATAAAGAATAACTATGCGGATGCGACTGAAGTTCCAAAGGGACTTTATTATCATGATGGCAAGGGAAATGTTATAGAGGTAGAATATAACGGGAACGGAGAGTATTCCTTTGCAAATCATATAGGCAAGGATATTATCTTTGAAGACTACTTCGATTACGATTCGGCTATTAGCTCCTCCGGCAGAATTGACTATATCGTAACCGATGCCGATTCAAAGAAATACTATTTCGGCACACGCGGTGAGCTTTTGACTATTCTTGACAGGTTTGGAAACAAGATAACCTTTAACTATACAAATAAGAACTTCTACGGTGCAAACAATAGTCCGTTGATTTCTTCCATAACCGACAGCGTAGGAAGAAAAGGGAAATTTACATACAGCGAGCCGGGAGATTACGAAACACTGACTCTTACAATAACATCGACAATGGAAACCGGAAAAGAACTGACGCTGTCATATGAAAAGAAAATGGTTGAAGTGTTGCAGGACGGAGAAACACTTTCAACCGAACCGGTTTTGGTATCCGTCACAAATACAATGGGTGAAACAACGAGCTACTACCCCATGGTAGGGGGAAACGGGCGGAAATATGCTTATCCTGTGAAGTTTACATTTGCTGATAAAAAGCTTGACTCCGGATTTGTTATTAACACAAGCGGAGCAAGAAATAATCTTGTTTATTTGCTCGGCAATATCGTAAGACCGCATTCCGATACGTATTATGAATATGACATTATAACAAGAAATCTCGGACACAGCGGCGTCAGTGAGGCGTACAGAATAACAGAGCGCGGAGATTATGAACTTACGATAGACAGTAATAATACGATAGATGAAACATATTTAAAAAATCGTATTCAATATAGATATACTAACGACTACACAGGGTATCCGAGAAACTGCTCAATTGCAGCTGCCGAGGAGGGCAGAAAGGTTTGCGGCACAAGGGAAATACACAGTAAGTCACAGGTGTCGCGCGACTATTATAAAACAGACGGAGCGGCGCTTCTAAAATATACATATGAAACATATACCGAACCGGAAGGTTCACAGCTTAGCAGAAACAGTGAAGTGGTTGGATATTTATTCAAGCGCCCCGTCCGGACAAAGATTACCTATTCAAACGATAGCGAATACTCATATGATTCATATGTTCAAAACGAATTTGAAACCGGGCAGAACAGAGCCTTCGGGCGTCCCACCCTTACTACCGCTGAGGTGGATTATGATACGGTAATCGGAACAAACAGAAAAAGGCATGCGGTTGTTTATACCTATGATGAGACAACAGGCTTTGCAAAAAGTAAATCGTGGTATCGGGACGAGAATACAAAATGCACCGAGTATTATCGCTATAACTCTGACCAAAGACTGCAAGAGGTTACACAGGCAGATGGTACAACAACAAACTACAGCTATGAATATGCAGGAAACGGAAAAATATCAAAGAAAATAACCACTGTAACAAATGGAACGATGAGTACTGTTACAGAGGAAAACTATACATCTGCAACAGGATATGCCTATCCGACAACCGTTAAAAGGACCGTGACAGGTAAAAATATATCGGGTGAGGACATATCGCAGACACAAACTGTGACATATACCTACAATATGCTTTTAGGTACGATTGCATCGGAAACGGATAATAACGGAAATACAACATATTATGAATATGACGAGCTTGCAAGACCGATAAGAATTGTGTATCCCAAATATTCGGCTTACAGCAACGTCAACGAAAAAGATCTAAGTATTCTGCCGGTAAAAAACATCAGCTACAGAAACGTAATACATACTGATTATGCCGGAATAACCGATGCAACGCTCAGACTTATTGTGCAGGAGGTGCAGACTACAGATAAATATTACGATGTATCGGATATTTCGGCAAATAATCCGTCTGATGATGCTCTTGCTGAATGTTCACTTTACTATATCGGAGATGAAATTGACTATTACACCGGTACGGGCGAGCTGATAGAGGAAAACACCTTTGATAAGATCGGCACGAACTATACATACCTTAAAACAAGCTATATTTATGACACGGTAAATAATATCAAAACCACAATCGACCCGGATGGAAACACTACAAAGGCGTATTACGATGATTTGGGAAGGACAGTCAAAACAGTTGACATGTTTGACAATTATCATATTACCGAGTATAATAAAAACAGCGATACGGCGGGATTTTTAGCAATGTCTTACTTTGTCCCGGCAGATGACAGGACGGCAAAGCAGAATATCACGGAATGTAAATATGACCGACTGCAGAGAGTAATAAGCGAAAAAGCGTATGAGAGCTATCCCGAAAGCTATTCGGAGGTTCAATATGTTTACGATATAGCCGGAAATATAATCGGAACAACGGATGCTAAGGGGAATACAGGCAGCAGCGGTTACACCGTAAGCTGTACCTACGATAAAATGAACCGTGTCATCACTTCTAAAAATGCAAATGATGAAGTGATAAAAAACAGCTATGACATATTCGGAAATGTTACAAAACAGACGATTACCTCCGCAAGCGGAGAGGAAAGTATACTGTACCGCAGGGAATATGACGGTGAAGGCAAATTACTGTCCGATACCGATAATGCAGAAAATAGTAATATTTATACATATAACGCTTTGGGACAGCTTGAAGCAGCAAAGGATAAAAACGGACAATTTCTGTATGCAGAATTTAATGAAGATGGAGTACAAGACAGAAACTATATAACAAAGATTGGCACGGCGATTTCGGATGAGCAGTATCAATATATCACACCGTTTGGTGCATCAATGACAATAAAAGCATATGCACGATATAACCCTGAAACAGACAAGTACACCGGAAGTTTGTCGGAGGTAAGGTTTATTGACTATTCACCTGCAGGAAAGATTTTGAACGACAGTTCAAAGTATTTCTATGCAACAGGCGTAGAAAATGTGTTCTTTTACCCGGAGGCAAAATATACCTATGATGAAATCGGAAATGTAACTTCGGCGGAGTATTCTTGTATAGATGAGGTAAATGAGAAGAAGTATACGCTTGCAAACTATTATGAATACAACAAAAACCGTATTTCAAGAGTACAGGTAGCACAGGGTGAAAGAAATACTTCCGAGAGTGCGAATGCAAGCTATGAATTTTATCTGGACGGAAAGCTGAAGTCGGTGACCTATCCGCCACTTTCTGACGGAACTGTGCTGAAATCTGAATATACATATGACGGGCTTTCAAGGTTGAAAACCCTGCAGAATACAAAGGGCAGCACGGTACTGTCAGGCTATAGCTATGAATATGATAAAAACAATAATATCATTTCGATAAATGAAACGGTTGGAAATCAGCAAAACAGTACATCCTTCACTTATGATAAACTGAACAGAATTGCAAGTGTGTCAGGTGATAAAGGGGCTGACTCCTATTATGAGTATGACTGCAGAGGCAACAGAAAAGCAAATTTTGAGCAGATTGATTTTCTGGCAGAGGAAAACGCAGCATACAGTTATGATTTAGACAATAATCTGTCCACAGCTCATGTCGGCGAAGAACTTTCAAGGTTCGGCTATTCTGCAAGCGGATATAGGTTTGTAAAGCGTGAAAACTCTGATATGCCGACATATTGTATCTATGACCAAAACGGCAGACTGACAGCAGAGGCGGAGCTTATTTGGGCGACGATAGATTCGGAGCAGAAGATTGTTATGTATCCTACGCATCAGTATATTTGGGGACCGGATAGAGTGCTGGCGCATATAGACTTTTTGGCAGGTCAGTCATATTACTATCTGTATAACGGTCACGGCGATGTTGTGCAAGTGGTAGATACTGCCGGAAATGTCAAGAACAGCTATGATTATGATGTCTGGGGAAACTTTATAAAGAAGGAAGAAACGGTGTATAATCCGTTTACCTATTTCGGACAGACCTATGATGAAACAACCGGACTTTATTATTTAAGAGCGAGATACTACGATCCGACCGCCGGACGTTTTACCCAGCAAGACCCGGCAGAGGATGGATATAACTGGTATGTGTATTGTGGGAACAATCCGGTTAACGCTGTTGATCCTACTGGGTTGTATGACCGAAAAATGGCGGTGAATTATGCCAATACATATTATAGTAAGAGAGCATATGCAACAGAAGATGTGTATTTAAAGAATGGCGACTGTGCGCATTTTGTTTCAAATTGTTTACGAGCTGGATTGTTGCATCAAAGTGATGATTGGTATATGAATGTCGCTTTAGGAGTCTATAACAGAATGATTGGTTCGTATTCAAGATCATGGACGGTTGCTTTGGATCAATATCAAATATTTAGTGATTCGAGTAAAGGATACACCAGTGGAACAATACAAATCTGGTCGCATGTAGGATTGAAAAACGCGATAGAATATCAGGGGATTCAGGAAGGCGATTTAATATACTTCTGCGGAGCGGATGGTAATTCTCCTCATCATGCGGCGATTATTACAAGCATAAGAGATGGAGATATTTATTATAATGCACATTCAGGCTCCAGGAATGATGAAGCTTTGTCGACTCATGTATTATCTTATGTAAATGGTAAGTATGTAAAAGGCACAGAGGTAGTTGTTATTGTCAAAATTAGAGATGACGCATAGGAGAAATTATGAAATATAAAAAAAGAAACATTGTAGTATTCGTTGTGTTTGTGCTGATAATTTTTGTTGGCTATAAAATAATAGATTATAATGTGGCAAAAACTAGTAAGCAGCGGCAGATGAATGAGGAAGTTTTATCGATTATAGAATATGCGCAAAATATTTTAGAATTAAAAGTACCATATGAAGAAACAGTAGGAACGCCTTTTCAAAGGTATAACGATATTTTGCGTTATCCTGAAGCAAAAGCAAAATCGAAAATTAAGTATACAGCAGAACTTGAAGAAAATGATGGGATAATTCGCGTTATATATTCTCAAAAGATTTCAGATAAATACCGAGTTTTGCATGAATGTGAAGATATTGAATCTGAATGGGAGGTAAAAAAGATAAATGAAGAATGGAGGGTTGTTATGATAAATGAAGCTCCCTGAAATGAACATGACGTAATAATCAAGTGCAAAACAAACAGGCACATGACGCTACACTATTTAAAGCACTATTAGTATGAATACTGTTGGGTTAGAGGAGGATGGTATACCCCAGAGCAGAAAATTGTAATGTATCCTACGCATCAGTATATTTGGGGACCGGATAGAGTGCTGGCGCATATAG
>CAMFCK010000008.1 GCA_945948775.1 uncultured Clostridia bacterium | reverse complement strand
AACGCTTTCAAAACGCTATGCGGCTGCGTTTCAGAATTGTTCAGCAGTCATTAAAATAGTATTTATTTTGAAAGGATGGGTATAAATAATGGGTTTAGTAGTACAGAAGTACGGCGGCACATCGGTAAAAGACGCACAGCGCGTCAACAATGTGGCAGCGCGTATTGTCGAGGCGTATGACGCAGGAAACAATGTTGTGGTTGCGGTTTCTGCTCAGGGTGACACAACCGACGATCTGATTGAAAAAGCAAAGGAGATAAACGAGAACGCGTCAAAGCGCGAAATGGATATGCTTCTTGCCACAGGCGAACAGATTTCAATTGCGCTTCTTGCAATGGCGATAGAAAAGCTTGGCAGACCTGTGGTCTCGCTTACAGTCTGGCAGGCAGGATTTATGTGTGATACAAATTATTCTGCTGCAAGAATCAATAAGATCAATACGCAAAGAATACAGAATGAACTGGACAGACGAAGAATAGTGATTGTTGCCGGATTTCAGGGCATCAATAAGTATGACGATATAACGACACTCGGACGCGGAGGCTCCGATACATCAGCTGTTGCTCTTGCAGCGGCGCTCGGAGCGGATATCTGCGAAATATATACAGATGTTGACGGTGTATATACCGCTGATCCGCGGTTTGTTAAAAACGCAAAGAAGCTTGACGATATTTCATATGATGAAATGCTTGAGCTGGCGTCCTTGGGTGCAAATGTTCTTCATAACCGTTCGGTTGAAATGGCAAAAAAATATCATGTAAAGCTGGCTGTTAAATCAAGCCTTACCCGCGAAGAGGGTACTTATGTTAAGGAGGTAGACCAAGTGGAAAAGATGTTGGTAAGAGGGGTAACAAGAGATAATGACTGTGCAAGAGTAGCGCTTTGCGGTGTGGAGGACACTCCGGGCAAGGCATATACGATATTCTCTTTGCTGTCAAAGAAAAATATCGGTGTGGATTTGATTATACAGTCGATTGGACGCAGCGGCAAAAAGGATATAAGCTTCACGGTTGCTGAGGGTGATTTGCCGGCTGTACTTCAGATTCTTGATGACAACAGAGATACAATAAAAGCAGATGAAATTGTATCTACAACAGAGGTATCAAAGGTATCCATTGTCGGAGCCGGAATGGTAAACAACGCAGGTGTTGCCACGACAATGTTTGAAGCGCTTTATAATGCCCATATCAATATTAATATGATTGCAACGTCTGAAATCAAGATTTCGGTTCTGGTCGATCGCAAGGACGCAGAGCGCGCTGTTGTAGCAATTCATGATAAATTCATGTTGGATTGATATACTAGTACGTAACCGATAATGCTGATAAAATCCGGCACCGCGAAGTCTGCGGCGTCGGATTTGGAATTTATAAGCAGCATTTACAAAAAAGGAGGGCGGTATGCATGGCAGATAAGCTTATAGGCAGAAATCCGGTTATGGAAGCGCTTAAAGCAGGGGCAGATATTGAAAAGATACTTGTTAAAAAGGACGCTGAAGGTTCTGTTATTCCGATTATTAAAAAAGCGCGTGCCGCGGGAATACCTGTATGCGAAACAGACCGGCGCAAACTTGACGAAATTGCAGAAGGCGGAAATCATCAGGGTATAATTGCATATACCCCGGTGGCAAACTATGTAAGCGTTGACGATATTTTGGCCGCTGCGCGTAAAAAGGGGAGACCGCCGTTTATTATAATACTTGATAAAATAACCGATCCGCATAATCTTGGATCTATTATACGTACAGCAAACTGCGCCGGCGCAGACGGAGTTATAATACCTAAACGCGGCAGCGTTGGACTTAATTCTGCTGTTGCAAAAACTTCAGCAGGGGCGATAGAATATACTCCTGTTGCAAGAGTAACAAACATTGCACGCACAATAGACGATTTAAAAGAGGCAGGAATATGGATAACCGGCGCCGATATGAACGGCAAACCGATGTACAGCACCGACCTGACCGGGGCAACGGCTCTGGTTATAGGCAGCGAGGGAGAAGGCATATCAAGGCTTGTGCGTGAAAAATGCGATTTTATTGCCGAGATACCAATGTGGGGCGAGATAAATTCGCTGAATGCTTCGGTAGCTGCGGCGGTTATGATGTATGAGGTAAAGCGGCAGCAGGAATTTGGTAAAAATACAAAAAATTGCTATTTGTAATAAAAAATTGTTAACGTTATGATAACTTACTGGATTTTTTCTTTTGAGAGTGTTATTATAATTCTAAAGGAATCAATTTGAGCAGATATTAAATAACGGAGGAAATATATGAGAGCGGTAGTTACAGTTGTAGGCAAGGATAAGCCCGGAATAATAGCTAAGGTAAGCACGCTGCTGTATGAAAACGGTATAAATATACTTGATATTTCACAGACCGTAATGAGCAATGATATGTTTACGATGATAATGCTTGTAGATATGAATACTGCCTCGGCAGGCGATGTGTCGGCAAAGCTGACAGAACTGGCCGGTGAAGTAGGTCTGTCAATTCATCTTCAGAACGAAGAGTTGTTTAATTCAATGCATAGAATTTAACCGGAGGACAGTATGATTAATCCTTTTGAAATTATAGAAACCATTAATATGATCGACAAGGAAAACCTTGACATCAGAACTATAACAATGGGTATTTCACTGAAAAACTGCACCGATCCGAACGTTGATAAAGCATGTGAAAAGATTTATAAAAAAATCACCTCCTATGCCAGAAATCTGGTTAAGGTAGGATGTGAGATAGAGGAGCAGTTTGGAATCCCCATCATCAATAAAAGGATTTCGGTAACGCCTGTTGCAACCGTAATTGATGCGCTTGACGAACCGGATACCGAAAAATGCCTTAAAATTGCAAAAACGCTTGACTCAGCCGCAAAAGAGGTGGGCGTTGATTTTATCGGCGGCTACAGCGCTTTGGTACATAAGGGATTTACCAAAGGCGAGAGAATACTGATAGAGTCTATTCCGGAAGCGCTTGCTAAAACTGATATTGTATGCTCAAGTGTAAATATCGGCTCTACACGCGCAGGAATTAATATGGACGCTGTGGCTTTAATGGGAAGCACGATAAAAAAAGCCGCAGAGCTTACAAAGGACAACGGCGGCTTTGCCTGCGCAAAGCTGGTCGTATTCTGCAATGCCGTTGAGGATAATCCCTTTATGGCAGGAGCTTTTCACGGCGAAGGCGAGGGCGACTGCGTTATAAACGTAGGCGTCAGCGGGCCGGGAGTTGTAAAATGCGCTCTTGAAAAGGTTAAGGGAGAGCCGTTTGGTGCGGTTGCCGAAACCATAAAGAATACAGCCTTTAAAATCACAAGAATGGGACAGCTTGTTGCGAGCGAGGCTTCCAAGCGACTCGGCGTGCCGTTCGGAATTGTGGATTTGTCGCTTGCGCCGACGCCTGCCGTAGGCGACAGCGTTGCATATATTTTAGAGGAAATGGGACTTGAAAAGTGCGGAACGCATGGAACTACGGCTGCTCTTGCTCTGCTTAATGACGCAGTAAAAAAAGGCGGCGTTATGGCAAGCTCATATGTTGGCGGGCTTTCGGGCGCTTTTATCCCGGTGAGTGAGGATGCCGGCATGATTTCTGCCGCAAAATCAGGCGCGCTCTCTATAGAGAAGCTTGAAGCGATGACTTGCGTCTGCTCGGTAGGGCTGGATATGATTGCTGTACCGGGGGATACTACAGCCGATACGATTTCCTGTATAATTGCGGATGAAGCAGCAATCGGTATGGTAAACAGCAAAACCACAGCTGTCAGGATCATACCTGCTCCGGGCAAAACGGTGGGCGATACTGTAGAATTCGGAGGACTTTTAGGCTCCGGCCCGGTAATGTCGCTCAACAAATATCAGGGCGCAGAGTTTATCGCGCGCGGCGGAAGAATACCGGCGCCGCTGCAGTCGCTTAAAAATTAAAGGAAGTGGGTTTGTTTTGGAAGAAGTAATTGCAAAGATCATTGAAATCGAGGAACGTGCGCGTGAGATAGTAAAGGACGCAGAAAACTCTAAAAACAGTCTTGACGATGAGCTTGCAAAGGAAACTGAACGGCTCAGACGTGATATTGCGGAGCGCGCAGAAAAGAAAAATGAAACTCTGCGTGAATATGAGGACGGCGAAGCGGACAAAAAGATCGAACAGATCAATGCAGAAGCGTCACGCGTGATGGAAAAGCTTGAGGCAAAATTCAGCGAAAACAGGGATAAATGGGTTAAAGATATATTTGATAGTGTTACAAGGTAACGAGGTGTTATAAATGGGAATGGATTATTCCGCAATAGCATCGAAGCTGAAGGCCATGTATGGCAGGGGACTGACAAATGCCGATCTTGACACTCTTGCACAGAAAGGTACAGTACGCGAAATTTGCGCTTATCTGAAAAGCACAGATGCATACCGAGAGGTACTTTCCGGACTTGACGATACAACGGCGCACCGCGGAGAAATAGAAATCTGCCTGAACCGCAGTATTATGCAGGAATATGAACGGCTGTACAGCTTTATGAATCAGGACAAGAGAACAATGCTTCGATTCTGGTTTACAAGGAGGGAGATAAATCTTCTCACCGCCGGCTTAAGGCACATATTCACGCATGAACGCATTGCGGAGGACGTAATGAAGCAGGCTGTTACACAGTTTTTTGCATCACACAGCGGAATTGATATAGTGGCGCTCACTAAAGCAAAAACTTTGGCAGAAGTGGCAGATGCCTGTAGGGGAACGCCATATTTCGAGCTTTTAAAAAGAGCAGAAGAAGCGTCAAGTGATTATTTTTCTATTGCAATGATGCTTGACGGATATTATTACAGCAGCTTATGGAAGGCAAAGGATAAGTATCTTGATAAGAATGAAATCGGATATTTTCAGGAGCTTATCGGTACTATAACGGATATGCTGAATATTATGTGGATATACCGCGGAAAGAAGTATTTTAACTTTGATTCCGAACTGATATATACCTATCTGCTGCCTGTGCGTTACCGCCTTACTCAGGAGCAGATAACCGAAATGGTAAGCTCGCCAGCTCCCGAAAAGGCTGTGTCTGCAATTGCGGATACAAAATATTCCAGGCTTTTTTCGCATCGCGAACAGGGACATTTCATAGAAGAAATATACCACCAGATTGTTTTTGAAACATCAAAGCATATGTTTCGGGACTATCCAAAAACTATGGCCGGCGTATTTGCGTATCTGTACCTTAAAGAGTATGAAATCAGTGCAGTTACGATGATAATAGAAGGCGTACGGTATCATTATGATCCGAGCGCTATAATGAAGCATATAGATACAGCAGGGAGGGAAGCTTAGTGGCAATCACAAAAATGATGGCTGTCACAATTGCCGGAAAGATACATGATTTTGAACGCGTTGTCGGGCAGTATGTCTACGGCAGGGATATACATCTTGAAAATGCTGCGCTTGTGCTTGGCAGCAAGAAAAAGCTGCACAGCTTTACAGACGGCTCTCATTACGAAACGGTAGTAAAGAGTGCGCAGGATATAATCGGTCTTGCAGGCATAGACATGTCGAAATATGAGGGCAGAGAAACTGAAATGTCGCTTGAGGAGATGAAGGCATTTCTTGATGACATAAATGTGCGTATTCAAAATGAAAAGAACAGCGCCGATTCTCTCTGGGTGCAGATAGAAGAAAATAAGCGCATTAAAGAGAGCCTTGATTCTATGGCGGGAATCAGCGTTGACCTTGGAAAGCTGTTTGCGATGAGGTTTGTGCGGTTCCGTTACGGACATATACCGCTTAGCGGCTACAGAATGCTTGAAACATATCTTTCGGATATGAATATAGTTTTTGTAAAAACCGGGCAGGATGCGCAGAATGTATGGGGATTTTATTTTGCTCCGGCAACTCAGATGCAAAAAGCCGAAGAGATATTTACATCCTTGTATTTTGTACCTGTTATGTTGCCTGAGAATATGTCGGGAACACCGGAGGAAATACAGGCACAGCTTGTGCTCAAAAACAAGGCTCTGGGTGACGAAATAGCCGAGCTTGGCAGAAATACAAAGAAGCTTCTTTCCGACTGTGAGGATAAGATTGCAGGAGTTTATAATACCGCGTCAAAACGTCATAAATTCAATGAGGTTCGTGCTGCGGCAGTACACTCACATGACTTTTTCTATATAGTCGGCTGGATGAGTGAAAAGGACGCAAAGGCTCTGGATAAGGAGATGTCTGCCGACGACGGTATAATACTTTTTTACTCTGAAAAGCCGGAGGCACTTAAAAGTATTCTGCGCCCGCCTACAAAGCTTAAAAATAATATAGTTTTCAGACCGTTTGAGATGTTTGTAAAGATGTACGGTCTGCCAAGCTATACTGAAATCGATCCTACGCCGCTTGTAGCAGTAACATATATCCTGTTTTTCGGGATGATGTTCGGAGATCTCGGACAAAGCGCCGTATTCGTTTTACTCGGATTTTTACTGTACTGGAAAAAGCGTATCGAGCTTATGCGAATTGTCGGAATATGCGGTGTATCAGGTATGGTATTCGGCGTGCTGTACGGCAGCGTGTTCGGGAAAGAGGATATTATTCATGGAATCCTTCCTCCGATGGATAATATACAAACCCTCCTTATTTCAACGGTTGCCATCGGGGCGATAATAATAGTACTTTCGATGGTTCTTAACATAAAAAATGCTGCTGCCAACAAGGATTACGGCGAGCTTTTCTTCGGTCAGAACGGAGTGAGCGGACTTGTATTTTATGTAAGCGTGATTATATTTGCACTCAATGCAGTACTTTCGCTTGGACTGCCCGGCGCGCCGTTCATAGCGCTTATGATTATAGCATTTGTTTGTATATATTTGCATGAACCGCTAAGCGGTCTGTTAAAGAGAAAGAAGGGCTGGCTCCCGAAAGATGCTATGTTCTATGTGCAGAATATATTTGAAATGGTCGAGGTGCTTTTGAGCTACTTCTCAAATACAATCTCCTTCCTGCGTATAGGAGCTTTTGCAATAGTTCATGTCGGAATGATGATGGCAGTTGAAATGCTTGCGCAGGGCGGTGGCTTAAAGACGATTATCGTAACGGTGCTCGGCAATATGATTGTTATGGTGCTTGAGGGACTGGTAGTCGGCATACAGGTTCTGCGTCTGGAGTATTATGAGATGTTCTCAAGATATTTCACCGGAAACGGAAAGCCGTTTGTATCAATAAAGGATAAATAATTTTTTTTGAAAGGACATGATTTTTATGCTGTTGATGAATATGTTATTTGTACTTGCGCTTGTGTCTGTGCTTGCGCCGCTTTGCGTCTATAAGCTTGGCGGAAACAGAAAGGGCAAGGAATGTATGGTTATGAATATAGTTTCCTTTTTCGGACTGCTTGCGGTTGGATTTATTTATGTTATGTGCTGCGCTGTGCACGGCTTTGCGGCGCCTGCCGAAGCAATGGCGGAGGCAGGCACATCGATCGGAGACGGCTTGAAATATATCGGTGCCGCATTGTCAACCGGCATATCCGGCGTCGGCGGCGGTATTGCGGTTGCCTCTGCCGCTTCAGCTGCAATCGGTGCAATGAGCGAGAATGAAAAGATTATGGGTAAAACGCTTATTTTCGTTGCTTTGGCAGAGGGTATTGCGCTCTATGGTCTGGTTATTTCAATTATGATTATCGGTATGTAGGCTTTTATACCGCGGAAAGGAATAAGCGGAAATGAAGATGTTTTTGATAAGCGATAATATAGATACTCAGATTGGAATGAGACTTGCAGGAGTGGACGGCGTTGTTGTACATGATGCCGATGCGCTTAAAGATGCTTGCCGTGCTGCAATTGCAGATCGTGACAACGGGATACTTATGTTTACCGAAAGGGCGGCGGCAATAGATCGGGCATATGTGAATGAACTCAAGATTACGCTTCATACACCTTTGATAATTGAGATTCCCGACCGTCACGGAAGCATCGACATTGCCGATTCAATTAATACGCTGGTTCAGGAATCTATCGGTCTGAAGCTGTAGGAAAGGGTGTGCTTATATGGAAACAGGAATGGAAAATAAGCTTAAAAAATTCTCCGGCACGATTTTAAAGGACGCCGAGGTTATGCGCAATAAAATTGAAGAGGAAACTCAGCGCGAGCGTCAGGCGCGCATCAGCGCAAAAGAGGATGAATTTTTAGCCGACGCGTATATGAATATACAACGCAATATCACGCAGATACAAAAAGAAGATAACGAAAGAGTTCTTCATGCAGAGCTGGAGGCGCGAAAAACGCTTTTTAAAAAGCGTGAACAGATTATTGACTCTGTATTTGCGCTTGCTGAGGAAAAAGTCAGGGAATATATGAAAACTGCTGAGTACAAGCAGAAACTTGCGGCGAAAATAAGTTCTGCGCTTGACGAGCTTGGAGAAGGCACAAAAACAGTTTACCTTACCGACGCTGACGCTGATGTGTTTGACGCTGCCTGCGGCGCTAAGCTTGAATGTGTTGCAGAGAAGGATTTTATAGGCGGAGTCAAAGCGGTTAATACCGATCGTGATATTGCAGTTGATTATTCATATTATGAGCTGCTGCTTTCGGAAAGAAACAGCTTCCTGCAAAAAAGCGGACTGACGCTGTCATAATTCAAATTGAGGTGACAAAAATGGAGGAAACAAGAGGCTATATCTATGGCATAAACGGCCCTGTTGTTAAGGTAAAGGGCTCCGATAAATTTGAAATGCAGGAAATGGTTTATGTCGGCAATAAGCATCTTATCGGAGAAGTTATCGGTGTAACGGCCGACGCTGCAATTGTACAGGTTTATGAAGAAACTACAGGTCTTAAGCTTGAGGAGCCGGTCACAGGAACAGGAGGACCTTTATACATCACGCTTGCACCTGGGATTCTGTCAAATATTTTTGACGGAATAGAACGGCCGCTCAAGGATATAAGGAACTATTTTGGTTCATTTATCGGCTCCGGTGCGGATTTTGAGGCACTTGATACCAAGAAAAAATGGCAGACAGCTTTTGTAAAAGCGGAAGGTGAGGAGGTCTGCGGCGGAGATATCATTGCAACGGTTCAGGAAACCTCTCTTATTGAACACAGGGTAATGATACCGCCGTATATTAAGGGCAGACTGTGTTGGACGGCCGGAAGCGGAAGCTATACAAGGTAGAAACAGAGGACGGCATAACTGAAATCACTATGGCTCAGAAATGGCCTATAAAGCAGGAACGGCCTGCGCGTGAGAGAATGCCGCTTTCACGTCCGCTTATTACAGGTCAGCGAATAATGGATACGATGTTTGTGCTTGCAAAAGGAGGCGCAGCGGCAATTCCAGGCGGTTTTGGAACAGGCAAGACCATGAATCAGCACCAGATTGCTAAATGGTGTGATGCGGATATTATTGTATACATTGGCTGCGGCGAGCGCGGCAATGAAATGACTCAGGTATTGGAGGAATTTTCGGAACTTATAGATCCAAAGTCCGGCAGACCGCTGCTTGATCGGACGGTGCTTATTGCAAATACATCCAATATGCCGGTCGCAGCACGCGAAGCAAGTATTTACACAGGAATTACTATGGCGGAATATTACCGCGATATGGGGTATCATGTTGCGCTCATGGCGGATTCGACCTCACGTTGGGCGGAGGCGCTTCGTGAAATTTCCGGACGTCTTGAGGAAATGCCGGCGGAGGAAGGCTTCCCGGCCTATCTGCCGTCCCGGATCTCCCAGTTCTATGAGCGGGCCGGTTATATGATGACCAATAGCGGCAGGGAAGGCTCTGTTTCCATCATCGGAGCGGTTTCCCCGCAGGGCGCGGATTTCTCCGAGCCGGTAACCCAGAATACCAAGCGGTTTGTCCGCTGCTTCTGGGCGCTTGATAAATCTCTTGCATATGCAAGGCATTATCCGGCTATAAACTGGCTGAACAGCTATTCCGGCTATACCGGCGATGTTTCGGATTGGTATGCGCAGAATGTTGCTCCTGATTTTATGAAAAAGCGCGGTGAGCTTATGGCAATTCTGCAGGAGGAATCAAGCCTTATGGAGATAGTAAAGCTGATCGGCGCCGATGTTCTGCCGGATGGACAAAAAGCAACTCTTGAGGTTGCACGCGTGATAAGACTCGGATTTTTGCAGCAGAATGCTTTTCATAAGGATGATACTTATGTTCCTATGGATAAGCAGAATAAGATGATTGATACAATCCTTCTTTATAACAGGCGCATGAAGGAGCTTGTTGAGCGAGGAATACCTGTATCACTTGTTGCAAAGACCGGTATTTCCGAGGAAATTATACGAATGAAATATAATATACCTAATGATGATTTGAGCCCGTTTGTTGCGCTGTGTACAAAAATCGACGCTGCGTTTGACAGCGTGATCAGGGATAATAATTCATAACGGAAAGGAATGGTTTATATGCCGGTTGAATATATTGGACTTCACAACATTCAAGGCCCGCTTGCAGTCATCGAAGGTATTTCCGGCGCATCAAACGAGGAAATGGTGTCGGTGACGCTCGACAGCGGAGAAAAGCGCATCGGCAGAATAATTGAGCTTGAGGGCGATAAAGCGGTAATTCAGGTGTTTGAGGGCACGTCCGGACTGTCGCTTACCAACACAAAGACAAGACTTGTCGGCAAGCCTATGACAATGCCTCTTTCTAAGGAAATGCTCGGACGCGCCTTGGATGGCATAGGGCGTCCTATAGATGGACTTGGAGAATATTATGCTGATGAGGAGAGGGATATAAACGGTCAGCCGATAAATCCCGTTGCCCGCGAATATCCAAACAACTTCATACAGACCGGTATTTCATCAATAGACTGTCTGTCTACACTCATAAGAGGTCAGAAGCTGCCGATATTTACAGGCGACGGACTTGCGCATGATAATCTTGCAGTACAGATTGCAAGGCAGGCTAAGGTTGTTGATGATAATGACGAAAATGCAGAGGATAAGTTTGCCATTGTTTTTGCTGCAATGGGCGTTAAGCACGATGTTGCGAATTTTTTCAGGAAGTCATTTGAGGAAAGCGGTGTGCTCGGGAAGGTTGTAATGTTTTTGAATCTCTCAAACGATCCTGTGGTAGAGAGAATAATAACACCGCGATGTGCGCTTACAGCAGCAGAATATCTTGCTTTTAAGCACAATATGCATGTGCTTGTAATTCTAACGGATATGACGTCGTATGCCGAGGCGCTTCGCGAGGTGTCCTCTTCAAAAGGGGAAATACCGTCAAGAAAAGGATATCCGGGTTATCTTTATTCTGACCTTGCATCACTTT
>CAMFCK010000007.1 GCA_945948775.1 uncultured Clostridia bacterium | reverse complement strand
TGTTTTTTTTCATCCTTTTCAGTCTGCAAAAGCAGCAATTATATCCTTCATAAAACCCGGAGTCTGTATATGCTGCGGACAATGCGAAACACAGCTTTCACAGCCAATACATGCATCGGCACGAACCGTCAGCCTGTCATACTCTTCCTTTGCACTCTTTTTGCCGTTCCATGCAGTACGGTTATACAGTTTAAAAATTTGCGGGATATCCAACCCTTGCGGGCACGGCATACAATAACCGCAGGCAGTACAGGCAACAAATGCGTTATTGTCAAATACGCGCTTTGCCTCCTCCAGCATCTTAAGCTCTGCGCGGCTCAGCATACCGACTCTTGCTTCCGATGCAAAAGCGATATTCTGCTCAACCTGCGCTCTTGCGCCCATTCCGCTTAGCAAAAGACTTATTTCCGGACGGTTCCATAAAAATGAAAGCGCATATTCCACCGGCGATTTTTCTTTTTTAAGAACCTTCTTCACCTGTGTCGGCGGATCAGCCAGTCTTCCGCCCAAAAGCGGCTCCATAATAACAACGTCAAGTCCCTTTGCATTTGCGTATTCCAGTCCTTTTATCCCCGCCTGATGGTCTATATTAATATAGTTCAGCTGAATCTGGCAGAATTCCCAGCCGTCCCACGAGTCTATAATCTCGCGAAAAACATCAAAGCTGTCATGAAAGGAAAATCCGATATGACGTATTTTCCCCTCCGCTTTTAACGCTTTCGCACGGCTTATCAGATCAAGCCGCTTCATTGTTTGCCAGCCCTCCGCATCAAGCGCGTGGAACAGATAAAAATCCACATAATCAACACCCAGTCTTTCAAGCTGTTCAGCAAAAATACGGTCAAAATCAGCCTCTGTTTTGATCATCCAGACCGGGCTTTTTGTTGCAATAAATATATCGGCACGGTGATTTTTAATAAAGCTTCTGCCAAGAAAGCCCTCACTTTCACCATTGTGATAGGGATAAGCTGTATCATAATAGTTTACACCGTTATCAAATGCCAGCTCTAACAGCGCATTAGCCTGAGCTTCGTCAATTTTATTATCATCTGTAACAGGGAACCGCATACAGCCGTAACCCAGCACAGATACCCTTTCTCCGCAGAAATCTCTGTATTGCATGTTAACTCCATTTCTCCGCCCGCAGGCAGTCATCAAAATACGCAGTAATCGGACATATATTTTTCCATTGCCCCAAGTACATCCTTATATTCCGGATTGCCGGAAAGATACTCATGAATATCTCTCACGTCTATAATAGAATGAACCTTAATACCATATTCCTCGCAAACCTCCATGACGGCAGTCTTACCGGCGGTCTTTCCCACCTCACAGCGATTTACGGAAATGAACATATCGCTTACGCTTACCTTTGCCGCACCTGTAAGCACAGGCATAGTTTCACGCACCGCCGTTCCTGCTGTAATAACGTCCTCTATGATGATAACACGGTCGCCGTCCTTCGGCTTATATCCTACAAGGCTTCCGCCCTCGCCATGATCCTTTTCCTCCTTACGGTTAAAAAAGTAGGGCTTATCTATCCCATATTCATTATAAAGTGCGGCGGCAGCTGAAGCCGCAAGGGGTATTCCCTTATATGCCGGGCCGAACATTGCGTCAAAATTATCACCGCAGCACTCTTTCACAAGCTCTGCATAGAATTTCCCAAGTCCTGCAATCTGCGCTCCGGTCTTATAATTTCCCGTATTAACAAAATACGGCGTATTTCTTCCGCTTTTTGTAACAAAGCTGCCAAAACGCAGTACATCTGCGCTCATCATAAATTCAATAAATTCCTTTTTTCTTTCGCTAAGCATATATCATTTCCCCTTTTAGTCTTTAAAATATAAATTACGCAGCTTTTTCAACACGCGTTTTTCCATCCGTGAAACATACATCTGCGATACATTCCAATCCTTTGCAATCGCACTCTGACTTTCTTCTGCATAAAACCGCCTATGCAGCAACTCTGCCTCTCGTTCAGACAGCGATGACAAACAGTAATCAATAAAATCCGCGTCCTCAATCATCAGAAAGCCGCCATCATCCTGGCCAATCAGATTGGACAGCAGCAGCGAGCCGTCCGCGTCCGCCTCATACTCAAGAGAACGTATAAAGGCACTGCCGCCGGACTTATATGCATCGGCAAGCGTTTCTGCCGGGATTTGCAGCGCCCGAGCAATCCGCTCCTCCGATACCTCGCTGTCGTAACGGCGCTTTATGCGCTCCGCTTTATAGAATACCTCATAAAGTCTGCGCGGTATACGAATAAAGCTGCCCTTATCACGGAAATATTTGCGTATTTCTCCCATGATAGTCGGAGTTGCAAAGGTTGCAAACTTCACCCCACGGTTTGGATCAAACCTCTCCACAGCATAAATCAGGCCCATGCACGCTATCTGAAAAATATCATCATATTCAATTCCGCGGTTTATAAAGCGGCGCGACAGAATTTCCGCAATGTACAAATGCGAATTTACCAATCTGTTGCGAAGCTCAATATCCCTTGTTTTAAAGTATTCACAAAATAAATCGTACTCATTATCTGTTAAGCTGTTTAACTGAGCAGCCATTGTTATCAACCCTTTTGGCATACTACCGCGAAAGCAGATAGTTGCCGGCTATTTTTGAGCTTTCAAACTGTATTGAAAACTTTTCGTCCTTTTCCTCCGAATTACGCATTTTTCGGATCACAACGTACTGATTTTCCATGTTAAGTCCGAGGTTCTTCAAACACGAGCTTTCACCAAGGCTGACTGCATATGCCACACCGCCGGATTTTCCGATTGCAGCGCCGTCAAGGCAGCTTTCATCCTCCACCCATTCAGACAGCGGTACAAAAAGATCCTCACAGCTCTCCTGATTAAGATATGTATCAAGCTGACTTTTTGAAAAAATGAACAGAAAGCTTTCTCCGGCGGATAATTCCAGCATAAGCTTTGTCTGCATTGCCATTTCATACTGCGGATCAGTATTCTGCGCGCCGAACGTAAGCTGTTGGAAAAAAATATTTTTTTCACCGTTTCCGTCAGAGTCATTTATTATGCCCGAAAGCTCATCGCTGATAGCTGTAACGGTTTCATCTGCAAACGCAGCATCTCCGGCATAGGTCATAGTCATATCATATACCGTCTTAGTTGCACACTGCACTGCTGTAACCGCAACAAGCACGACCACAAACCCAGTAGCAATCGTATGCCATTTATAATAGTCCCAAAAGTATGCCCACCAATCCTTCGTAAACCGTGGGGGTACAGTACCGTATTTTTCCATAATCAAAGTGCTCCTTTATACATTTACCATATTTTTTACACATCGTACTGCCGTATAAATACTCCCCCCAACTAAGTATATACATAATATCACATTTTAGGCGGACAGTCAAGCCATTAAACTCTTTATTATACACATTTTCCTGCGTTTCCCCGCAAAAGAGTGTATTGCGTTAAGCAATGCCCTCTTTTGGGCTGATTGAATTTAGATGCAGAACGGAAAAACCAAAGCCAAATGCGGTTTTGACCGCGTTTGACTTTGGTTTTTACGCTTTTGTGTGGTCTGCGCTAAATGCAACAGCCCATTCAAATTAATATTCTGTATTACAGCTTATGCAAGACCTGCAACCTTAAGTGCTATATAAATTGCGAACAGAACAACCGAAACCCACATAACTGCGCTTACGTCCTTTACTTTTCCGGTAACTATCTTCAGTATAACCCATGAAAGCATACCGAACATGATACCGTTTGCAATAGAATAAGTAAGAGGCATCATAATGATGGCGAGGAACGCGCCGATTGTATCAGCCGCATCAGCGTCAAAATCAACTTTCTTGATTGACGAAAGCATCAAAAGTCCAACATAGAGCAATGCCGGAGTAGTTGCAAATGTAGGAATTGCCGTAAATATAGGCGCTAAAATAATCGCAACAAAGAAGAGAATTGCTGTTACAACAGATGAAAGACCTGTCCTTGCGCCGGCAGCAACACCTGCGCTTGACTCAACATAGCTTGTTACCGTTGAAGTACCGAGGCATGCGCCCACAATAGTACCTACCGCATCAGCCATCAGCGCTCCTTTGGCATGGGGAAGCTCACCCTTTTCATCAAGAAGATCGCCTTTTTCCGCTATACCTATGAGAGTTCCTACCGTATCAAAAATATCGGTATACAGGAACGTAAAGGTAACAATGGCAAATGCCGGCAGATTCTTTGCAATAAACCCGAAGTCAAAGTCAAACAGCAGCGGCGCTGCAAATGCGCTGCTGGAAAAATTCGGGAATACCGAATAAACGCCCGCTTCAACATCAACTACATACCATCCCGCAAGCTGCGCGATCATGCCAAGAACCCATGTGATAAGAATTCCGAGCAGGATTCCGCCGGGAACCTTGAAATGCTGCAGAACAGCAACTATTAAAAGTCCTATCAGGGCCAGTACAACAGGTGCAGAGGACAGATCGCCCAGCGCAATTGTTGTAGCATCGCTGCTTACAACAACACCCGCACTGATAAGTGCAACAATAACAATGAAAAGTCCGATGCCGGCTGTTATACCGAATTTCAGATTTTCCGGAATTTTATTTACCAAAGCTTCACGGAATCTGAACAGCGACAGGATAATAAAAATAATACCCTCTACAAATACTGCCGTCAAAGCTACCTGATAGCTGTAACCCATCGTTCCGCATACAGTATATGCAAAGAACGCATTAAGTCCCATACCCGAAGCAAGTGCTACAGGGTAGTTTGCAAAAAATGCCATACAAAGCGTCGCGATTCCGGCTGAAATTGCCGTTGCAATAAACGCAGCGCCCGCCGGGATTCCTGCAGCGGACAGAATTGACGGATTGACCGCAAGTATGTACGCCATTGCAAGGAAGGTGGTAATTCCTCCGATTACCTCATTTCTAACGGTAGTACCGTTCTCTTTGAGCTTGAAAAATTTTTCCATTCTCACATCTCCTTAATATATTTTATAGATCACTAAAATTATATTACATTTTTTTTCATTTTTCAACACTTATTTGTAAAATTCACACTTTCGAACAATTATTTTTATGATTTTTGTATAATATTTACTAAAACAAACAGGAGCAGCAAAAATGCATACTCCTGTTTTCTTTCTTCTGCCGGCAGGATTAATCGTCGTGTACGACTACTTCCTTATAAAATTCCGAGTAATCCTTTCGGTTTTCCTTTGTGAAGGCGATAGCCGTTCTGGGATGCTGATTCAAAAGTCCCGTCATAAGATACTGCAAATCATATCCCCAAACAACACCCTCCTCGCGCAGCTTGTTGATATGCTTTTCTATGAACTGGATAAACATTATACTTAGGATTGCGCAAGAAGCCAAGCAGCAGCTCCATCGCGCAGTTGCCTGCGCCTCTGCCCATCGCTCCGTAGGTTCCGTCCAGCCAGTCCACGCCGTCGCCCACCGCCTCAATCGTATTTGCAAAGGCAAGCTGCTGATTGTTGTGAGCGTGTATGCCTACCTTTTTACCGTATTTTGCGGCAAAATTCAAAAATATGTCCGCAACACGCGCAACCTGTTCGGGATAGAGCGCGCCGTAGCTGTCAACAATATATAATACGTCTACCGGGGTTTTGCCGATAATATCCAGCGCAGCAGCGAGGTCGCTTTCCTGCGAATTGGAAATAGCCATGATATTGCAGCTTACCTCATAGCCTTTCTTTGCCGCGTTTTCTATCATATCCGCCGCCGACGGAATTGTATTCAGATATGTTGCCACGCGGATAAGATCAATCGGGCTTTCAGCTTTTTCTATGATATCATTTTGATAATCGCATCTGCCCACATCCGCCATGACCGCTATCTTTAAATCGGTATTATTGTCTCCGACAATCGCTCTTATATCCTCGTCCCTGCAGAACTTCCATTTTCCGAACTTGTTCTCATCGAACATCTCTTTTGACGCCTTGTAGCCGAATTCCATATAATCCACTCCGGCTTTGATATTTGCAAGATATAAGCTCCTTACAAAATCATCCGTAAAATAAAAATCATTCACCAGTCCTCCGTCGCGCAGCGTTGCGTCAACCACGCGCACGTCCGAACGATAATCAATTAAACTTTGTACTTCTTTCATTATAAATTTCCTTTCTTTATGATCGTTACATTGCTTCTACTGTTTCTATGCCCAAAATCTCCAGATGCTTTTCAAGCACAGCCTTGGTCAGCTTTATCAAAGCGATCCACGATGATTTTTTATCTTCGTCCTGCTCGTTTAAAATATGATTATCATGATAAAACCGAGAAAATACAGTCGCTATGCGGTATGCGCTTTCACACACATAATTCGGTGCCTTTTCCTCAAGAGCATTTGCAAACGCTTCGCCCGAAAGCAGCAGCGCAAGCACAAGCTCGCGCTCAGAGTCACCATAGATGCCTTTGGTTGCAGCCTGCGATGAGTCTATCTTCTTTAATATAGAATTTATACGCGTTACTGTATAAAGCAGATATGTCCCGGTTTTGCCCTCAAAGGACAAAAACTTGTCCAGATCAAAAATATAATCCTTAGCTCTGTGGTTTATCAGATCCCCGAATTTTATTGCCGCCATGCCTACCCTGCGCGCAGTTTCACCGCGCTCGGAGCCGGATACAAATGCGGACGCCTCAAGCTTCTGCTCCGCAGCATTCGTAACTGTTTCCAAAAGCTCGCTAAGGCGCATCACGCCGCCGTCGCGCGTTTTATACGGCTTGCCGTCCTGTCCGTTCATCGTTCCGAAGCCCAGAAATTCAAGCTCCGTCTGCTCCGGCACAATTCCGGCCTTTTTTGCACAGCGGAAAACCTGTTCAAAATGAAGCCCCTGCCGCTTGTCCACCACATACCATATCTTCTGCGGTGCAAAGTCACGCTCACGCTGTATCAGGGTTGCAAGATCGGTGGTTGCATATATACTTGAATTATCGGATTTTCTCACAATTACCGGCGGCATCGGCGCTTTGTCATCCTCAGCGGCAACGTCCACCACCATAGCTCCGTCGCTCTCGCGCAGAAGCTTCTTTTCCTCCAAGCGCCGCATCAGCTCCGGAATGAACTTATCCGCGTCCGACTCTCCGTACCAAAGGTCAAAGCTGACATTAAGCTTATCATAGTTTGCTTTGCGATCAGCAACTGACACGCGCATTATCTCACCCCCCACCCCCCCATCAGCCGCCCTGCCGTTCTGAAGTTCAAAGGTCGCCTGATGCGCCGCAGCAGCAAAGTTCTCGTCCTCTTTGCTTCTCTTTGATGCAAAAGGATAAATCTCGCTCAGCATATCAGCGTCAAGCGGCTCAACGCTGTCCTTTTCCGGATCAAAATCCGGAGCAAAACATCTCCAGTCCGGATGCCGCGAAGCAAGCTCCGCTATTACAAGACCTATCTGCAGGCCCCAGTCGCCCATATGAATATCTGCGTACACCTTGCTGCCGCACGCACGCGCAAGACGCTTGAGCGATTCTCCGATTATAGCCGAACGCAGATGCCCGATATGCAGCGGCTTTGCAACATTCGGACCGCCGTAGTCAATAATGACTTTACATCCCTCGCCCGTCTGAGGTACGCCCAAATTTTTATCCTGCGCCGTCTGCCTTAGCATATCTGCAAGATATGCGTCATCAAGAACAATGTTGATAAACCCCGGCGCAGCAGGCTCAGCCTTCGCGATGGCGCTGTCCTTTGCAAGCACATCGCAAACGTCCCCCGCTATCATAACAGGCGCTTTTTTATACAGCTTTGCGCCGGCAAATGCACCGTTGCACTGGAACTGGCACAAATCCAGCCGATCTGAAACGCTGACCGTGCCGAGCTTTTCATCATATCCACATTCGGCAAAGGCTTTTGACACCTTTTCGGACAGAATTTCGGTAATTCTTTTCACTATATATCAATCCCTTCAAATCAATGAAAACACTAATTATAATACCACGCAATACAGATTTTGTCAATCATAACCTGTGCGGAAGTTCAATATAATTAATATAAGAAGATAATGAAAGGGGACAAATACTATGCAGAACAGCAATGAGCTGCGCCGCAAGGAGGTCATCGACATACGCACAGCCGAGCGCCTGGGAACGGTATATGATATCGACGTTGATTTGAAAAGCGGACGTATCAATTCTCTCATACTGCCTTCAGGCGAATTTTATATACCCTTTTTCAGCCGCAGGCATGAAATCGTAATACCATGGAGCGCCGTAGTGGCAGTCGGCAGCGAATTTATTCTTGTGGAAAGCTGCAATACCACCGATTTGTCATGTTAATGTAATATTTCAGACATTGAAAAATTTTACATTCTGATGTATAATATAATTTAAGATTATAATATATAAACTGCGTAAGCCCTACAGGCTATGCTGAAAGGAGAACGCAATGAAATGTCCATATTGCGGGTTTGGTGAAAGCAAGGTCATTGACTCACGTCCCACGGAGGAGGGCAGCGCAATCCGCCGCCGGCGCGAATGCCTGAAATGTCAGAAGCGGTTCACAACCTACGAAAAGCTTGAAACCATATCGCTTGCGGTAATAAAACAGGACAGCTCGCGCCAGCCCTATGACCGCGGCAAAATACTGCGCGGACTTATGCGCGCATGTGAAAAACGGCCTGTTTCCATCGCACAGATGGAGAAGATCTCGGACGACATTGAAGGCGAGCTTTACCAGTCTATGGTGAAGGAGGTCACCTCCACCGAAATAGGCGAAAAGGTTATGGCGCATCTCAAAGAGCTCGACGAGGTGGCATATGTCCGTTTTGCATCGGTGCACAAGCATTTTTCGGATATCGATACCTTTATGAAGGCGCTGCAGCAGCTGATAGACGATAACAAAAGGAACTGAAAAATTATGGATAACAGTACAATCGCGGCAATTTCGACTCCGCATGGAGTGGGCGGAATTGCCGTTATCCGCGTGAGCGGAAATAATGCGGCCGAAATCTGTGACAGAATATTCAAGGGCAGAGAGCGTCTTTGCGAAGTGCCGACCCATACCGTCCACTATGGCTTCATCGTGGGACCGGACGGCGAAAAACTTGACGAGGTTCTTGTAACGGTTATGCGCGCACCGCGTACCTTCACGCGCGAGGATGTAGTTGAAATCAGCACTCACGGCGGTTATGTCGCGTCAAAACGCGTCCTTGAGGCTCTTTTTGAAGCAGGCGCCGTTCCCGCTGCTGCGGGCGAATTTACAAAGCGCGCCTTTTTGAACGGAAGAATAGACCTTACGCAGGCAGAAGCGGTAATTGACATTATTAACGCAAAAACCGATCTTGCGCAGAAGAATGCGCTCTCACAGGCAGAAGGGCAGCTTAAATCCCGGATTGACGCTCTGCGCAGGCGGCTGGTAGCGCTTGCCGCCGCAATGCAGGTTTCAATAGACTATCCGGATGAAGATTTAGAGGAGCTTACTCCGCAGCAAATTGAAGCTCAGCTTATGGATATACACCGCGACATAAGCCGTCTTGCCGACAGCGCACCGCGCGGCAAAATTCTGCGCGACGGTATTAAGACCGCAATTATTGGACGTCCGAACGTAGGCAAGTCCTCCCTTCTCAACTACCTTGCAATGGAGGAACGCGCCATTGTTACCGACATAGCAGGCACAACCCGCGATGTAATTGAAGAGACCGTCGATTTGAACGGCGTTCCGCTGAGGCTTTTAGATACAGCCGGCATACGCGAAACAGATGACAAGATAGAGCTTTTAGGGGTGGAGCGTTCCTTAAAATATATTGACGAAGCGGAGCTTATACTGCTTGTGCTTGATTCCGCCTCCGGGCTTTGCGAAAAAGACCGTGAGCTTTTAGCAAAAACCGAGGGCAAACGCCGCATTGTGCTTGTTAACAAAACCGATCTGGGCAGCAGCTTCACGCTTGACGGGGCAATTTACATCTCTGCCAAAACCGGCGAGGGCATGGACATCCTTGCCGACAGGATCAAGCAGATATATTCCCTCGGGGAAATCGGCCCGGACAGCATCACTCTTACCAACGAACGTCAGCTTTGCGCACTTCTTCGCGCACGCGACGCGGTTTCTCGCGCGCTTGATTCCCTCGGCAGGGGACTTGCCCAGGACTTTGCCGCGCTTGACATCAACGATGCCGTTTATGCTCTCGGTGAAATAGACGGAAAGACGGTATCCGAAGATATTGTAACCTCCATTTTCCATAGCTTTTGCGTTGGCAAATAGTGCATATTTGTATAAATATGCACTATTTGCTCTTTGTATTATATTTTTTTATAAAAAAGTCTTGCATAATTGCGCAAAATTTGTTATCATAAGGATTGACACAAAAAGGAGGTATGGTTTTGGAAGCAGTATCTTTATGGTTTTCCACTCATTGGCAGGAAGCTGTCGAGGGACTTACCGCAACATTTATAACAGACGGACGCTGGGTTTGGTTTGTAAGCGGACTGAAGAACACATTGATAATTTCTCTGTTTTCGGTTCTTCTCGGATTGGTACTCGGACTTGCAGTAGCTCTTTTCAGGCTTTCAAAATCCAGAATTCTCAAAGCTGTCGGCAGCGTGTATGTCGATATAATCCGCTGTACTCCAACAATGGTTCAGCTTCTGATAATATATTTTATTATCTTTGCACCGGTGCCCATACCAAAAATTGTAGTCGGTATTATTGCCTTTGGTATCAATTCAGGCGCATACATAGCGGAAATTGTGCGCGGCGGCATACTTTCGGTGAATAAGGGGCAGACCGAGGCGGGGCGTTCGCTTGGGCTCACCACCGCTCAAACTATGCTTTTCATAATCATTCCGCAGGCAGTAAAGAATATCCTGCCGGCTCTGGTCAATGAGTTTATTGTACTTATCAAGGAAACCGCGGTAATCGGCATGATAGACAATATTGATCTTGTCGGCGCGGCAAAGAAGGTTCAAAGCCGTACCTACGATTATTTCTGGCCGCTTATCTCCATTGCCCTGATATACTTTATTGTCATTAAAACATTATCCGTGCTTTTAGGGCGTCTTGAAGCACGGCTCAGACAATCCGACGCCAGATAGGGAGTGAGCAAAATGATAACAGTGAAAAATCTTCACAAGCATTTTGGCAAGCTGGAGGTCCTGCGCGGTATTGACGAACACATCTCTCCCGGTGAGAAAGTGGTTGTCATCGGCCCTTCCGGTTCGGGAAAAAGCACCTTTCTGCGGTGTCTTAATCTGCTTGAGGAGCCTACCGACGGCGAAATTTATATCGACGGCGAGTGCATAACGAAAAAAGGCGTCAATGTAAATAAAATACGCGAGAAAATGGGCATGGTGTTTCAGCATTTTAACCTCTTTCCCCACAAAACGGTTCTGCAGAACCTGACGATGGCGCCGGTGCGCATCAAAAAAATGCCCA
>CAMFCK010000006.1 GCA_945948775.1 uncultured Clostridia bacterium | reverse complement strand
CAGTATTCATATTACTGTATTTTTTATAATAAAGCCATATGTCGATTACTGACTTTATTCCTGCGCCGGAATCCCGATAATGCTTGGCAAAGTGTGTCATGATATAAACAAAACAGTCCTCTATACCGAGTTCGTATCTGCCGGCAGCTTCCTTCTTTTGTGCAAGCTTCCAGCCGTCACCGTAATAATCATACAAATCATCATTATATGAAGGCACCAGAAATTTATGCAGTTCTATATTCATATACGGCCGCTTCCGATACACATACTCATGATTGCTTTCTGTCTTAAATTCATATCCCAAATTCAGCATGATACTGCTTATTTGTTCGTATTGCTCACGCTTTATAAGTATATCTGCATCTGACATACTCCGCATATCGGAAGAAGGGTACAGCTTTTTCAATACCGCTCCCTTTACTGGCATATAAGCAATGCTGTTTTCATCAAAAGCATTGAAAAGCTCTTTCAGGCATATATTCTGATTTTCATCAACAACTACTTTTTCATACAGCCTGTTCATGAACTCTTTTTTTATTTCCTCAGCAACGGCATAGCCTCCATTTATGATTCCGTATGCAACAATATTTGCCACACCGTGCCTTAATGAAACGGTATATATTTCTTTCCAGTCTGTGTTCTCCCCCGCAGACGGCAGTATGCCATCTGATACCACAGCCGCAATTATTGAGAACATAAACTTTATTTCATGCTTCATATTCTGTTCTTTCTCTTTTCGCAAGCTCTTCACGGATATACTTTAAACTCAAAAGCTTTTCTTTTACCTGTTCTACATTAAGTAAATCTGTATTATTCGAGTTAAACTCAGTCAGAGGATTTCGTTTATCGTCACCCTCTTTGAAGTATTTATCATAGTTAAGATCTCTTTTATCACACGGAACGCGGTAAAATTTACCCATATCAGTTGCATGAGAGCATTCCTCATTTGTAAGAAGCGTTTCATACATTTTCTCACCATGACGTATTCCGATCACCTTTATTTGTGTTTTGTTTTCCTTATCAAACAGCTCCTTTACCGCCTTTGCCAGAATCTCTATTGTACATGCAGGCGCCTTCTGCACCAATATGTCTCCGTTCTGACCGTTTTCAAAAGCAAACAGCACCAAATCAACTGCCTCGTCAAGCGACATGATAAAACGTGTCATGCATGGCTCGGTAATGGTTATTGGCTTACCGGCTTTTATTTGTTCAATCCAAAGGGGTATCACGCTGCCGCGCGAACACATTACATTACCGTATCTTGTACAGCAGATTTTTGTTTTTTGCGCATCAACAGTTCGGCTTTTTGCCACGATAACCTTTTCCATCATTGCCTTTGACGTACCCATAGCATTCACCGGATATGCAGCCTTATCGGTCGAAAGACATATCACGGATTTCACACCCTCGTCTATAGCGGCTGTTAATACATTTTCCGTACCTAATACATTTGTCTTTACCGCTTCAACCGGAAAAAATTCGCACGACGGCACCTGCTTTAACGCCGCAGCATGAAATATGTAGTCAACACCGTGCATCGCATTTTTCACGCTCTGCAAATCGCGTACATCTCCAATATAGAATTTGATTTTTTCTGCAGCCTCCGGCATCCTCTGCTGAAATTCATGCCGCATATCGTCCTGTTTTTTCTCATCACGCGAGAAAATACGGATCTCACCTATGTCGGTATCAAGGAAACGATTTAATACCGCATTCCCGAACGATCCTGTTCCGCCCGTGATTAATAAGGTTTTATTTTTGAACATTTTAATACACCCTCTCTATAATTCTCTTGATTTTTCTTAGCGTTCTTTTTATAATACTATTGTTTATACTTTTTCTTATAGCTTTTTCAAAATCTGCTTCATTGATTAAATACATAAATCGTTCTCTTGCAGGAGACAGAACAGAAGATTTATACGCCGCCGGATTATAAATAAGAGCCTGTTGTGTGTCCACCTCTTTTATAATCATTTGCGGAGAAATTGTATCAAATAACTGTTTCCCTTTGTCCGAATTAACAATAACAAGTGATGTACCCTTATTATCAAACATCTCCGGGACTATGTTTTCAATTCCCCAGAAATCTGCAAGTGTAATATCGCTTTGACGCTGTATGCCTTTCGACGGGCAGCAATAACATGACGGTCTCAGATCCAAATCATTCAGAAACGCTCTCATAAAAAGGTCCTCCGAAAATGTTTTTGCTGATTTTTTTCCGTCTGTAAAGCTGACGGACAATGAGTAACTTTTCCACCCCGTGGACTTATCCCGGAAGCTTGGCGCTGTTCTTTGGTCTACAGCCGCGCTGTATACCGAAGCCAGCCAGTCCAAATATTTATGCCATACGCTTGCCGGCGGGACGCCGTGGCATATTAAATCCTGTGTGATCAGATTGCTGTATTCCTTTCCCAAATACGATAATAGCCCGCTTATCTGACACGGCGTCCCTGAAAACAGTACAATCCTGCCGCATTCTAATAAATTCTTTGCCTCTTTATATGAATTGCCAATACTGCTTTGTACATATTTTGAGCCGCGAAGCTTTCCCAAATCATTAACAGACTCTATCATAATATGTCTGACAGACAAATTTTCATCAAATGCTGCTCCAAACACCGCACCGCCGTTATTTATCACATACTCGGCAATAAGCGTAAAAACACCGCCCGATGAGCTTTGCATACGAACCTCGTCATTTTTGTTAATACACGCATATGCCTGTCCAATCTTTTGCGGCGCAGGTTTATTCAATGCCGGGCAAATATTTTCGCATCTTCCGCAGTTAATACATATTGTCCTATCAATTTTCGGGTATAAAAAACCGTCATTATCAGCCTGCATTTCTATACAGTGCTTTGGGCATATGCTATAGCACGCATGACAGCCCGTACATTTCTCTTTTTCAATTTTCATAATCAAAACCCCAATATTTTTGTTGCCATATTTCGTCCCAATACATATCTGGCAAATAAAATCAAAATGTAACATATTATTACCGTAATTATCATCTGGATTAATGAAAATACCGGCAAATATAAATTATATAAACATATATTCATTATTTTAGTAACAAATATTAAACATATTGGATGAACATAAAAAATACCATATGATACATCACCCACTTTGCTCAAAAGATTTTGACATTTATATTTATTGCTATTTATAATATGCACCGATAAATTAATCACACATATGCTGTAAAGACATGATGATATTTTAATCTGTGTTGCTGCAAAACTATACGATTGTGTCACATTCTCCAAAATGAGCGCTTCCAATACCGACAGCAACGCCGCAATCACAACAGGGACATACTTAAACTTAAACAGGTATGGCAGTTTATACTTTTTTGCATAAATTCCAAGACAGAAAAACACAAGCCACGCCGGGAAAATTTATTAATTGTCTCAGTATCAGACCTGTACTATACCAGAAGCTTCCTTTGGGGTAATCAATTCCCGATTTACAATGTATTAACACAACCGCACAAATGCAAATTCCTCTAATAATCTGAACCGATATATTCCTTTGCTTATTCATACAACCTCCACCCTATTTTCTCGTTTTTAAAACTCTTTTAATAGGCGCTGCGATGGTCTGCCTTTCATAGTCATTCATGCCGAAACGCCATACCATGATGCAATATACCGCTGCGTAAGCGGCCATTGCCGGTATGAGAAAAACAAGCCTCTGTGTTGGCAAAAGTGTATTAAGCAAGACTCCGAATACCATAGCCGCTGCAACAGATGGAATTATGCGGAAAATTTCCTTCCAGAAATAAACGATATCAACCTTTATTCTGTAATGATAATACCAATTCATAAATATGCAGTTACCTGCCACAAGGGATATTGCTGTACCTATAGCCGCTCCGTTTGCACCCCATCGCTTAATGCAAGGGATACTTATAAAAATATTGCTTATTGCTATAAATAAATATACGATTGATCGTGCCTTATGCATATTCTTTGCCCTTTGTATCTCTATGCCTAAATTCTGAATCAACGGTATAGTGACAGGCACCATCAGCAGCAGTCCTATCTGATATGAGCTGTCATAGCCCGCTCCGGCCCATATTCTGATAAAGCTGTTACCAAAAAGTATAAAACCGCTTAATGCAAGTGCAAGTATAATAAACTGAATTCTTCCAACCTTTGCAAATAATTCGGTTATGGTTCGGTTGCTGCCGCCTTGTGCAGTAAGAATATTAACTCGCGGGACAAACACCCCGGATACTGCAGAAGCCATGGCCTGATACATACTGTTAAGCTGTCCGGCAACGCCGTAAACGGCTACCGCCGTCGTTCCGATCATTCTTCCCAGCAGAAATTTGTCCACGCTCCAGTTTATCTGATCAACAATCATATTCATAAATATAAAGAACGTAAACGCCCACATTTCTTTAAGAAGAGAAAAGTCAAAAGCCCTAAAGGAAAATTGAATGTGCAATTTTCTTACGCAAAATGCTATATTGGCAAAAAATGCTGCGACTGTAAAAAATGTAGCTGTCACAACAACTCCCACAGAGCCAAATCCCATAATAAGCAGCGGAAGTGTTAAAAAAGGATTAAACAAAGCTCGCAGCAGCTCTATCATTCTTTGAAAAATAAATTTTTCATGAGCAGTAATATTGCTTGTAAACACGCTGTTTATAAATGAAACAGACATATTAAATACCATCATCGCAAGCAAAATACGAGCCTTATTCATTTCCTCCGGCAATAATCCCGTACCGAATACCCATCGGATATTTGCAATCATAACTGCTCCGCACAGGAGGCATATTCCCGCAATCACCGAGAATATTATCAGAAACATACCGTTTACTTTTGCAACGCCTTTTGAGTCATTCTCGGCTTTATATCTCGAATAAAACCGCATATATCCGGCACCAAACCCAAGACTCAAAAGACTAAGATACGATACCACCGAAGCCACAAGCTGATAAAGACCATACTCGCTCTGTCCCAAAAGGCGCAGCATAATCGGTGTATATATAAGCCCTGATAATATATGTATTGCCTGAGTTACATAAGACAATATAACTCCTGTTTTCAGCTGATTAACCTTCATTTTTACTTTCCTTTTTATAAGATAATATTTTACCTATATACAGTTCTCCATCATCACGAAAAGCTCTGAGCTTAGTTAAAACAGAATCCCATGCTATACTCCGGCTTATGACGGAGGTATCGCCGCAATATATTCTGTCCTGCAATCCAAGACGATTCAATAAAGTGATTATTCTGTCATTCATGCCGGATTTATCTATTAGTATTGCGACAAACGGTTTTTCAAAAATTATTGAAAATACAATTCCATGATACGAATTAGTGATTACAATATCCGAGTAATAAATATGCGACAGCCAGTCTGTAATCCCATCAACAGAGCTTGATATAATATTTACTTTTTTTGCTCTTATTGCTTCTAAAAGTTCCCGCGCGTCATTTTCCTTACCGTGAAGCATGTAGGAAAATGCATAATTTCCGGAGGATTTCTGCCGCTTAATCAGAGGTTCATAATCGCTTTTTTCCAGTAATAAGGTGGGGTCGGGTACTAAACAGGCATTTTCCAGCCCAAGAGCTTGCACCAAAGCAAGTCCGCCGCTCTCACGCAGTGAAAGGAAGTCAAATCGTTCCAGATTTTTCTTGACCCCTTCCAGCAAATCGTCCGGATACTCAGCCGCTCCAAAGCTTGCGGCATATGACGCTATAATCCTATCTGCGGGTACAAAATCTAAAAAATACACAAAATTCATCCGATTACTTCCGGCTCGTGTGAACCCTTCATGCCACAGCGGAGCCCTACCGCTTATATAACAATCAAAGCTATATTGCAATTTATTGATTTGCCGGCTGTCCTCACAGTATTCCGTTGTAATAAGCTTGTCCCTTCTGAAACGCTCTATTTTCTTTTCCTTTATAAAATGCAATATATTTTCAGGGATTTTTGTCGGATGCCGTGTGCAAAAGCATCCGGCAAAGCCGGGCTTTAATCTTTTTGGATAATAGTCAATAATTATCGCTTCCGCCCCATGTTTTCGGATAGCAGTCTGCAATGCATATGCCTGCAATACCGCTCCATAGTTTGTTGCCCAGTGAAAAGTTAAAATACCAATCAACATATCAATTTTCCTCTTTGATAAGCTCACAATAAAGTTCGTAATACCCTTTTGCCATATTCTCAATACTGTAGCGTTGCTTTGCTGCATCAGCAATCTCAGTCTGCCGTCCCTGCTTGTAATCGAGCCAATTCAGCACGCAGCTTCTTAATTTTTCCAAATCCCCATAGTCAACAAATTCTGTATATTCTTTTATGGAAATACTCTCCGGGCCGCCTGCTTTAAAGCCTACAACAGGAGTTCCGCATAGAAGGCTTTCCGCGCAAATCATTCCAAAGGTTTCCCTCTTGCTTGCTATCACACATAGATCCGCAGCGGAATAGTATTCCGCAAGCTCCGTCTGATTATTGACCGCTCCTATTAATGTTAAATTATCAGCAACATTCTCGCATGAATTTATTACGCCAACCACAGCCACCTGCACATTTTCTCCAAGTAGTGAATGCGCAAGCTTTGTAATATAATACCCGCCCTTTTCGTCCTCCGGATCAGTTGAAAATCTCGCAGTCACAAACAATAGCAGCTTTTTATTGCCCGCAAGCCTCTGCTTTAAATCTGCATTAGGTCTGATGCAGAACACGCTTGTATCCGCGCCGTTTAATATGACGCGCTTATCTGCTTCCTTCGCAATTGGAGAAAGCTTCATTCTCTCAAGTGCCCACGGCGAAACTGCCACCATCCTTAAGTGCTTAAAGTCGGCAAACGCCCGCTTCATTTTCTTCCATTCATACGCAGTACGATTGAATAAGAACGGATATTTTTTATCGAATACCCGTGTGCATTTTCTGCATCCGGTCTGAAACTGCATACACTCATTGGCGTGAGCACAGTTCCCGGTATAGAAAAATTCTGCATGATTTGTTATAACGGTTCTAATGTTATTTTTTTTCAAAAAATCAAAAAGCATATAAATATTGACCGAATAGGTATTAGGACAGTGAATATGTACTATATCCGGCGCTGTTTCTCTGATTTTTTTTATTAATCTGCGCGTTGTGCGGCTGCCGGAACCGTATTTTTTCCCGGTAACACGCGCCATGATATAGTTAAACAAATATTCATGCCTGCTTTTTGTTATTCTGTATTCATTTTCACACTCCGGCGCGTTGCCCGACTCATAGCAATGTATAAAGGTGCATTGCCTTGTCAGAACACTCTCAATATCACGTATTATTTTCCCTGTACTCCCTGTTTTGCTGACGCAGTTTATTGTAAGAATTTTCATTTTATTACCACTACTGATTTTTTTCATATGCATACTCATTTATAAAAGGCATAATTACAATTAATGGAAAAGTTGTGTTTTGGTACAAACACGGATTTACGCATCCCAAAATGAAAAGATATAATAATGCCAGCCTTAACCCATTTAACCCATAGCCGTTCCTAATAAATTTTTTCTTAATCTCCAAATAGAATTTTATAAAAAACCCTATCAATATAATACCTACCGGAATACCAAACTGCGCCATCTTTGTAAGCCACTCTGTATGCATTCCATATTTTGCGGACGGATTTGTTATAAAGTTACCGGCAATGGGATGTTCTTTTATCAAACTCATATCCCATGTCATTCTGTCCATCCTTTCTCCCTCTACGGTGAGATATTCAGCTTCACCTTTTCCTGTAATAGTATCGCCAATCTGTTCCATTCGTGACTGTACAATTTCCGGCAATATACTCATCTCAGATAATGCATAAAAACTTTTTGATAACCAGGATGAAAAGAATACGCATAAAATAATTAATGCAATCAATCCCACTTGTATTGCTCGTCTTTGTATTCTATACACTATGCATAACAAAATAAATATTATATTAAGAACAAATGCCGTAGAATATCCTGACAACGAAATCAATATGCTGTTTAGAATTACTGTAATAAGTGTAAATGCTTTTTTATACGAATAAACATATGATAAAAACAGAATATTAATTATTATCATGCCGTAAATGTATCCGTAGTCGGCATATCCAAGTATAAATTCAAATAAATTATCTCCTGACGCCGTCGTCCTGAGCGCGTTTGGATTGGTTCCAACAACATATATAGAAACTACCGTCGTTATTATGTATCCTATTAATGAAAATTTTATCATTTTCGCTTTATTGAAAACGGTACCCTCAACATAGCGATATAACATATAGAATATTATTATTTGTATTACGTTAACTATAGTATACTTGTAATACTGTCTGTCACCTTCATAAAATGACAGCATAATCATTTCCAAAGCCAAGACAACTATTATGCTTAATAGTGTCTGTGTAAAATGTTTTTTTATGGAAAAAAACACCAGCACCGCGCCTGCAGCATACATAATCATGATATTTATTATTGGCAATGTCGACAGAAATATCCATGTGCATCTGATTACTATATAATATACGCATATATTTGCTATAGAATTAAATCTATTTTCCACCGGTATCATTGTTCATCTCCCTGTACTTTTATCAAAAATTTATATATATATTTCCCCTGCTGTTCCCAACTTTTCTCTGTTTGGACAAAGTGTCTCGCCTTCTCCGCAATACCAAGGAGTTTTTCACTATCCATAGAATATATTTCTTTGATTTTTCCGGCTATAGTTATCGGTAAATTATCATCAATATAAAATAAGTTATCAAGATATTCCGGCAGTAATCCGTTCAGTTTGGTTGTCAGTACAGGCGTCCCGCTGATCAAATATTCAAAAAGCTTTGACGGAAAAGTTACCTGTGCAATTTCATCATCTATCGGTCTGGGATTTATCAAAAGCCATGCTTCCGACTGGATATTTTTCATTTCCTCATTACTTACCCTGCCCCTATACTTTACCCGTTTGTCCTTAACCTTCTCTATATCTTCTTTAAGCTCACCGGTCCCGTAAATCTCAAGCGTTATATCCTGATTTTCAATATATTTAAATGCGTCCACAGCATTAGATATACCGCTGTATTTGTTAAGAGAGCCGGAGTACACAATATTTCTCTGTTTCTTAGGCTGTATCGGCCTCAGGCTGTATTCCTCAGTATTTACTCCGCCCTCTATTACAATATATTCTTTACCGGGTGCATATTTTTTTGCCGCCTCGGAATTTAACACGATAAGTCTATCGCATAATGCTATATTTTTCTTTGTGCTGCCGTCAAAAAGGCAGCGCATCCATTTTGATATACCTTTTCTTCCGATTTTATCATCTATAGGCAAATCCGCCAGTATTGATACCGTTTGTACGCCGTATTTCTTTTTTATCCGCATCATGGGTATGCCAACCTGCGGATACAAATTAAACGATAGGATCATACTGTCACCCGCAAGGCTCTTTAATACCTGCTTCAGCTGTCTGTATGCTGAAATTATCTGACTTAACTGTTTTATTACCGGAATATTTATAAAACCTACCCTTACCGCATCTAAGCCCTGAAACAGATTTATTGTTTTTTTTGTATAAAATATTTTTTTATCCTTTGGGTAGCTGGCGGTCGGATAAACAGTAATTGCTTTAATATTTATATCATCATATTTGCTTAATTGTCTGAGGATGTTTATCTGCATCTTATTACCCGCAACCGAAGCTCCGGTAATAGAATGCACACTCTCCTCTGCTACAGCATATCCCAAGAAAATAACATTCATTTATTCTTTACCTCTGTGAAAATCTCAATGTGTCTTTTTGCCATAGCCTCTATAGTATAATCTTTTATTATCTCAAGACTTCTGGCGGACATCTTCTTCATCGTTTCTGCGTCATTTATAACCAGACGGATTTTTTCTTCAAAATCAGCTATATCCTCGGACTGCACCAAATATCCGTTTTCTGCATTTTTAACTAATTCCACAGCCGCAATGCAGCGATTTCCCGATATCACCGGCAGTCCTTTCGACATTGCTTCGTTAACCACCAATCCCCACACATCTTCTCTTGTTGGGAAAACAAACAAATCCGCCGCACGGTAATACTTTGCCAATTCCTTACTGACTTTAAATCCGATAAAATGAATATTAGATAATTGGTATTCATTAACCAAATCTATATATTCCTGTGTTGCCTGCCCGCCGATTATATATACACCGGTTTCCGGTCCAAGACCGCGGCAGGCTTTGATAAGTATGTCAAAACCCTTTCTGTAAATAAATTGACCGACTGACAGTATTACTTTGTTCTCCTTTATTCCAAGCTCAGCTTTAAGTGCTGATTTCTCCTGATCTTGCGAGGGCATATCCCTTATATCGGCTTCGGTGATTGAGGTAAACGGATATCTGTATATTTTGTTTGTATCAGCGCCATACGTCATATAATAACGATCGTGAATATCCGAGGTGCTTAAATATGCTGCCGCGCCTGTCAAAATATTCTTTTTAATTTTTTCTTTTATTCCTTTTCCGTTCTTTGCAAATCCTCCGTCGCTCTCAATACAATATGGAATATGCCTGCTTTTCATATACTGAATAGCCAGTCCTCCGGTTGGAGTCAATGGATTGCCGACCACAATTACGTCATACCGTTCCTTCGCCAAATATCGGATGACCTCAGGCGCTGCCGCCTTATCCACTCCGATTTTTATTCCTTTTAATATATGTCCGCAGAAGTTCTCAAATTCTTGCATCTGCCAGCTGATATCCCGTTCTGAAGACGAACCGCGCTCAAACAGTACAGTCAGACTGCAGCTTTTTCCTAATTCATTAAAAAATTTTACTCTGTATGGTGAAGGTATATTAGTTAAAAATAAAACTCTCATAATATCGTCACCTCCCGAACAACGTCCCGCCAAGTATTATTTTTACTATCAGCCGAATTGTCAGGTACATATTTTTTCTCAATAGCTCCTGTAATAACCTGATGCATCAGTTCAGCAAGCTCCTCCGGTTTAAACGGATTGAAAAAGTATGCATTTTCATACCCTTGCAAAATCTCGCGAGAAAAGGCACAATCTGACGCAAGTATTATGCACCCCATTCGTCTCGCCTCAGCCAGCGGATATCCAAAGGTTTCTATATAGGATGGAAATACCATCACAGATCTGCTGTATTCATCAAAAACTTCATCCTTGCTTATTCTCCCTGTGTAAATCACATTTCTTCTCGGTGTATCGCTGCTTATTGTAAGCTTTACCGTAAAATCATCAATACCCTTGCCGTGTAATATCTTACATGCTTCAAAAATGCAGTCATTATTTTTATAAACAGCATTACTTGTCGGATAAAAGAAATTGTTTCGCCGGTATTCTTTCGCAGCAGCTGTTTTAGAACTCTCCATCACGTTGGGCAGCACAACCGCTATCCTGTTATCGTCTATATGAAGCTGTTCAATTAAGGCTGACTTCATCCATTTGGTCTGTACTATTATTCTGTCGGCTTTACATGCAGACAATTTTATGACAGCGCCAATTAAATATTGATATACCGCCATTGCACGTTCGGCAGCTTTTAAAAAGGAAAATCTCTTTTCTTTTTGAAATGGTAAAGATTGGTGTATATATACTGCCTGAGGCGCTTTTACGCCAAAGGTCAATATGTTCTGCATGGAAAAAACAATGTCGGGTTTTATAGCATTGATATATTTTCTGCCGGTAAAAAAATCAAACATTAGCTTTTTCATTCTGCTTCTCTTTATCTTTGGCAGAACATGTACCTTAATTCTGTCTGTTTGTTCGATATAACTGTCACCTAACAGAAAGATCCATTCGTGCTCTGTTTCATTCTCATTAATATATTGATAAAAGTCTTTTAATACCGTTAGCGCTCCTCCGGTACTTGCGGCGATATCATTTACAACAATTCTCATTTTACCTCAGTCCTATTATCATTTTGTATATAGCCCCTATATTCAGCCGATTGGTTAGCCTGTCAAAGCTCCAGATTAGTACAGCTGTGATCAACAGCACAATAAATGGTCTGGCAATGGTCAGATACCATATGTCAAAATGGTTAAATATGTTCGCTATTATTCCTGCAATCGGCATATGCAGCAAATATATTGAAAAAGACGCCTTTCCAAGCCATTCAAATAATTTTACATTGAAAACAGTAGAGATACCCATTACCGTCACCAGCATCAGCGCTTCAAACGGTATATACAATACTGATGTATATGTAATTATTACATTTGTGTATATTAATGCCAAAATAACCGCCACTGTTATTACTGTATATATAGGTACCCATTTCCTGCAGTGGGTGATAAGCTTTGACATAGCACTATACCTTGCAATTATCAGACCAACAGCAAAGAATATCATCCAGTTAGCCGGATTTAGGTAGCTGTTTATATGCAGCAGCCCCATATAGGTCAAAATTCTGCTGAATAAGGATATTAATACTGTTAAAATTAAATACGGTAAATTATCCTTACCTTTAATATAAATCAGATACATTACAGTCAGCATAGACATATAGTATAGGTACGACCCATCACCTATTATCCAATGAACCCAACTAATGACGGACAAACCGCCCTTTCTGCACGTTACATATAAGTAAACAGCGGTTCCGGTAACGAGCCACGGGAGAAGCAACGACTTGCTTTTTGCCTTTATAAACTTATCTGCCTGTACTCGGTTGAAGCAAAAGAAATAACCTGACAATAGGAAAAATATTCCTACTCCTACAGTAGCAAAGCTTTGCATTATAGCTGATGTGAGCCTGTTAATTGCAGAGAAATCTTTATTTACATAATTGCAGTGTGCTGAAATTACGCTTAACACCCCAAATGCT
>CAMFCK010000005.1 GCA_945948775.1 uncultured Clostridia bacterium | reverse complement strand
AGAGTGCCACTGTTACTGCAATACATAATTTTGACGCTGACGGATATGACCGGCTTCTTGTCTGCCGCAGAGGAGAGCTGCCCGCGGCAATTTATGACTCTGATATGAATCCGATGTTTACCCTCCCCTTCGATGGTCATATAATGTGGGCGGATCTTATTGGAGACGGCAGGTCAGATATTCTCATATATAATGATGACAGAATAGAAATTTATGCCGCACAAGAGGCTGACCTCTCGCATGCTACCGTACCATATACACGGCCGCAGCCAAAGCGCCTTTACAATATGACTCAATATTGCAGCAGCGAAATGGAGCCTTCGCAATATGCGGTCAATTATATCACCGGCGATTTTGCAACAAACAATCTTGCTTTTTGGGCAAGAAAATGTGCTGCCGGAGAAACGCCAGACGCGGATGACATTATAAGCCGTGCCGAATTTACCGTACTTCTGGTAAACGCTCTTAATCTTCATGCATATGAGCGCGAAAACTTTTCGGATGTTTATCCCCGCGATTATTATGCAAAAGCTGTGGGCATTGCAAAGAAGCTTGGCATTGCAGAGGGCACGCTCGGACGGTTTAATCCCCGCGCTCCCATCACCGCAGAAGCCGCGGTTGAAATGATTAACCGCACCGGCTGTGAATGCTTCTGCATGACGGAGGGCGAGCTTACCAAGCGAAGCGCCGCGAAAATTGTTATTGAGCTGCTGCGCGTTTCGCAATGACAGTCATTAATGTTACAACGGACTTTCACCCCATAAAAGTCCGTTTTTTTTAGTTAAAATTTTCAAATCATAAAATTTTATACGCTGGAAAATCTAATAACAGCGGCGCAAAACCGCATTTATCCGAAAGGAGAGAAATTTTATGATTAAAAAGGATTCGGGACTGATTTTTGCCACTCAGACAGGCGATGCAATATCGCTGTCCGATGTACCCGACCCGGTTTTTTCAGCAAAAATTCTCGGCGATGGGATAGCAATTATTCCCACCGACAATGAAGTTAAATCTCCGGTAGACGGTGACGTGAAGCGTATTTTCGATACCAATAATGCATACTCGATATTATCTGATGAAGGACTGGAAATACTCATTCACATAGGTCTTGATACCGTCGAGCTTAACGGACGCGGCTTTACGCCAATGGTAAAAACCGGAGATCATGTCAAGGTCGGCGACATCATATGTGAGGTTGATTTAGCGCTGCTGAGTGCAGAGGAATATTTCATTCACACGCCGATAATTGTTACTAATATGAGCAAGGTGAAAAAACTGACTCCACATCATGGCTATACTGTTGCAGGCAAGACTGTTGCCCTCAGTTATACGCTTTGATACTGCTTTGCGGCGGTTATCATCCGCCGCACTACATATTGCCTTTATGATTTCTTTTTATGTATATTTAATGGAAAACAGGAAAAAATTATTATATCTACTATAGCATAGAAGGAAAGGAAAGGGCTATGAAAAAAAACAGATTAAAAATTTTAGCGTTAGTCATGAGTATAGTTTTTCTTGTACAACCGGAGGCGTGGGCGCTGTCAAGGCGCGGTTCGACCGGTACCGAGGTCACAAAAATCCAGCAAAAGCTTATTAACTGGGGATATCTCACTGGCTATGCAGACGGCGTTTACGGCGCTAAAACAGAAGCTGCGGTAAAACGCTTCCAGCAGAACAACGGACTCACTCCCGATGGTGTAGCAGGGCCGGCAACACTTGCAAAAATGGGCATTTCTTCAAGTACCACACAGACCTCTAACAATAATAATGTAAATCTGCTTGCAATGCTTATTAACGGTGAAGCACGCGGAGAACCGTATGAAGGGCAGGTTGCAGTAGGTGCGGTAGTTCTGAACCGCGTCAAGCATTCTTCTTTTCCCAATTCGATTGCAAGCGTTATCTATGAAAGCGGTGCCTTTACAGCGGTTAATGACGGTCAGATAAATATGTCGCCTTCTCAGTCATGTATAAATGCAGCTCGTGATGCAATGAACGGCTGGGATCCCTCAGGCGGGGCAATATACTACTACAATCCGGTCACTGCGACAAATCAATGGATACGTTCACGACCTGTTATTAAAACTATAGGCAAGCATGTATTTTGCAAATAATACAAAGCCTTACAGGATAATTCCTGTGAGGCTTTTTTATCTCATGAAATATATTCATGCTGCTTATTTGAATAATACAATTAACTTATCAGAAATCCGAATAATTTAAAAAGCAGCATTTTTTCTTAGACAGCAAAAAGGGCATTGCTCAACGCAACACCCTCTCTTAAAATGCAAAATTCAATTATACAAGCTCAAGAATTGCCATCGGAGCTGCGTCACCGCGGCGCGGTCCTTCTTTGATTATTCTTGTATATCCACCGTTTCTTTCAGCGTATTTAGGAGCAATCTCGCTAAAAAGCTTTGTAACAACATCCTCTTTAGTGATGAATTCCAATGCCTGACGGCGTGAATGCAATGTATTTGCTTTACCGAGAGTGATCATCTTCTCAGCAAGGCTCTGTGCTTCCTTTGCTCTTGTCAAAGTAGTTTCAACTCTGCCGTTCTCCAAAAAACTGGTAACCAGATTTCTCAAAAGAGCCATTCTCTGATCGGTAGGCAGGTTAAGCTTCCTTGTACCCATTAAAGCATCCTCCTTTCGTTATGGCAAATATTAGTCTTCCTCTTCTCTCAGAGCTAAGCCTAATCCGTGTAATTTGTATTTAACTTCATCAAGCGACTTTCTGCCGAGGTTTCTGACCTTCATCATTTCCTCTTCCGTCTTGTTTGCAAGATCCTCTACCGTATTTATTCCTGCACGCTTCAGGCAGTTGTAGGAACGTACTGATAAATCAAGATCCTCAATTGACATTTCAAGAACCTTTTCCTTCTTGCTTTCTTCTTTTTCCACCACGATTTCGGCATTTTTGCCTTCCTCTGACAGATTGACAAAAAGTGCCAGAAGATCAGTCATAATTTTTGCGGCTAAACTTACTGCTTCATCAGGTTTGGTCGTACCGTTTGTAGATACCTCAACTGTCAATGTCTCACGATCGCTGTACTGTCCGACTCTTGTATTCTCTACCGTGTAATTGACCTTTTTTACAGGCGTATATATCGAATCAACGGGTATTACGCCGACCGGCGGCTGCATTGCTTGCTTATTCTTTTCAGCAGAAACATAGCCTCTGCCCTTTGCCAGCGTTATCTCCATGTATACATTTGCATCCTCATTGAGGGTAGCAATATGCAAATCAGGATTGAAAATCTCTACGTCATCATCGCATTTGATGTCAGCCGCAGTAATTTCGCAGGCGCCTTTCGCTTCTATATACACAGTTTTTGATGATTCAGAATGCAGTTTAAGCGCAAGCTTCTTGATATTCAGGATTATCTCCGTTACATCTTCCACCACGCCAGGAACTGTCGAAAACTCATGCTGAACACCTTCTATTTTAATTGCAGTAGCCGCAGCGCCGGGCAAGCTTGAAAGAAGTATCCTTCTTAAAGAATTGCCAAGCGTTGTCGCATAACCGCGCTCAAGCGGCGTTACTTGAAATACACCGTAATTTCCCGACATTTCCAAACATTCAATATTGGGCTTTTCCATTTCAATCATCTTATTAAAACCCTCCTTTACATAATCAAGTAAATATCCATCTTTCCGAGGGTAAACAAAAATTACTTAGAATACAACTCGACGATTAAGTGTTCTTCTACTTCGTAGTCGATACAATCTCTTGTCGGAAGCGATACAACCTTGCCCTGCATTGCATTCTTGTCCATGTCTAACCACTTTGGTACGCCTCTAGATGCATTTGCCTCTGCGATTTCCTTCATATGCGCTGAGTTTCTGCTCTTTTCGCGAACTGCGATCACATCACCCTCTTTAACAAGATATGACGGAATATCAACTCTCTTGCCGTTTACAAGGATGTGTCCGTGGTTAACAATCTGTCTTGCCTCACGTCTTGTATTTGCCAGTCCAAGTCTGAATACTACATTGTCAAGTCTTGTTTCGAGAATTGACAAAAGCTCTTCACCTGTGATGCCGTGCTTCTTTGTAGCCATTACATAATATTTATGGAACTGCTTTTCCAAAACGCCGTATATAAACTTAACCTTCTGCTTCTCATTGAGCTGCAAGCCATACTCGGACTGCTTTCTTCTGTTCTTCTGCGGGTTTTTGTTTGAGCTTTTATGAACACCCATCACACCCGGCTCGATTCCGAGAGTTCTGCATCTCTTAAGAATAGGTTGCATATTCTTAGCCATCTGCTCTGATTCCTCCTTCTAATAATATTATCAGACACGTCTTCTCTTGGGCGGTCTGCAGCCGTTATGAGGAATTGGCGTTACATCCTTTATCATTGTAACCTCCAGGCCTGCAGCCTGCAATGCACGGATCGCCGCTTCTCTTCCGGCCCCGGGTCCCTTTACGAACACTTCTACTGTCTTTAAGCCATGCTCCATAGCCGCTTTTGCAGCAGTTTCAGCAGCTGTCTGCGCAGCAAACGGAGTGCTCTTCTTTGAACCTCTGAAGCCCAGACCTCCTGCGCTTGCCCAAGACAATGCATTTCCGTCAACATCTGTGATGGTAACGATTGTATTATTAAAGCTGGAACGAATGTGCGCAGCGCCTCTTTCAATATTCTTCTTGACACGTCTGGTTCTCGTGGTCTTTTTAGCTACCTTTGCCATTACGTTTTGGTCCCTCCTTTACTTCTTCTTGTTAGCCATTGTCTTTGCGGGACCTTTTCTGGTTCTCGCATTGTTCTTGGTGTTCTGTCCTCTTACGGGCAGACCCTTTCTGTGACGTATTCCGCGGTAGCAGCCGATTTCCATCAATCTTTTGATGTCAAGCGCTACACGGCGTCTTAAATCACCCTCAACAGTGTATTCTGCGTCAATTGACTCTCTGAGTTTGTTGACTTCTTCTTCTGTCAGATCCTTTACTCTTGTATCAGGATTAATACCGTTTTGCGCGAGAAGCTTCTGTGAGCTCTTAAGACCGATACCATAGATATAGGTAAGACCGACTTCAACACGCTTTTCTCTCGGTAAGTCAACACCTGCTATTCTTGCCATACTTTCTCTACACCTCCAAGTAAATTCATTCTTGTGATATAACCTAAATTATTATTATATAACATATTCAAGCTCCGCGTCCTTAAACAGCCGCGGCAGCCGCACTTGAACAAGTTAAATACAAATTATTCCGCCCTCTGCACAAGCCTCAGCCCTGCTTCTGCTTATGCTTGGGATTTTCGCAGATAACCATTATCTTGCCTTTTCTCTTAATTATTTTGCACTTTTCGCAAATGGGTTTTACTGATGGACGTACCTTCATTTTGCTTATGCCTCCTTACTTTGACCTCCATGTAATTCTTGCACGGCTTAAATCATACGGCGACATTTCCATTGTCACCTTATCGCCGGGAAGAATTTTTATGAAGTTCATTCTTAACTTGCCCGAAATGTGCGCCAGAACTCTGTGCCCGTTTTCAAGCTCTACCTTAAACATTGCATTTGGGAGAGTCTCAACGACCGTACCCTCAACCTCTAAAACGTCGTCCTTTGCCAAAGAAATAACCTCCAGTCTGTCAAATCGGTTTCAATTCAGCCAACGCCTTTCGTATCATATGATCCTCAACCCTGCCCTGCCCGCAGGCATCGGCAACAGCTTCCGACACGAAATTCGTTTTGTTCAGATGCTTTAATTTCTTTTTCTTCGGATTAGCCGTGCGCCGCTTATCTCCGTCTGCCAGATAAGCATAGCCGTCTTTCACATCAAGGACTATGAACAGTCCTCCCTTATCGCGCCCCGCACGGGAATATACCGCGCTTCCTGCTGTGATATCCATACTCACACCTCATCATAAAGAGTAAGTATTTCCGGCTTATCACGCGTAATAACGATTGTATTTTCGTAATGCGCCGAAAGACTTCCGTCCTCTGTAACTACTGTCCAGTCATCATCCAATACGCAAACATCATATTCACCAGCATTGACCATTGGCTCTACGGCAAGCGTCATGCCGGATACAAGCTTTACTCCCTTGCCTGCGTGTCCGAAATTCGGAACGCTTGGATCCTCATGCATATTACGGCCTATTCCGTGACCGACAAGATCGCGGACTACTGAATATCCGTTCTTCTCAACATACTCCTGAACCGCAGCGGAAACATCGCCAAGCTTGCCTCCGTGAACAGCGTATTTGATTCCTCTGAAAAAGCTTTCTTTTGTTACTGCTATCAGCCGTGCAGCCTCATCGGAAATTTTCCCGACAGGATATGTCCTTGCCGCATCGCCGTGATAGCCATTGATATAGGCGCCGACATCTATTGATATGATGTCGCCCTCCTTTAATATTATATCCCGACTTGGTATTCCGTGTACAACTGCGTCATTTACCGACGCGCATATACTGGCCGGATAGCCGTTATAGTGCAGGAAAGAAGGAACGGCGCCCTGTCTGACAATATAGTCGTGTACGATTTTATCGAGCTGTGCGGTCGATATGCCCGGTCTGATATGCTTTGAAGCTTCTACCAGTGCCATGCCGGTAATTTTACCTGCGAGCCGCATTTTCTCGATTTCCAAACGTGATTTAATGCTAATCATTATTTCATCTCCCGCCACGACCTGTTAAGCATCAATGCCGAGCGCCTGCGCTACCGCTTTGGTAGTATCCGCAAGCTCCTCTTTTCCGTAAGCAACTACCAATTTACCCTGTGCCTGATAGTATTCCTTAATTGGCTCTGTTTGGTTATGATAAACCTCTATACGATTTTTAACTGTTTCCTCATTATCATCAGCGCGCTGTATCAACTCGCCGCCGCAAGGACACTTTTCTCCCGCAGGCGACGGCTTATATACAACATGATACGGTGTTCCGCATTTGCTGCATTCGCGCCTGCCGGATAATCTTTCAATTATGGTTTCATCTGAAACCTCAAGCGACAGAACCTTATCAATTTCTACACCCGATGCTGTCAGAGCCTCAGCCTGTGCGGTAGTACGAGGAAATCCGTCAAGGATAAAACCGTTTTTGCAGTCATCCTGCGCCAGTCTCTCCTTTACTATTCCGACAACCACATCATCAGGAACAAGCTTTCCGGAGTTTATATACTCCTCTGCCATACGGCCAAGCTCTGTTCCCTCTCTGATAGCGGCTCTGAGCATAACGCCGGTCGAAATGGTGTTAATGCCAAGCTTTTTCGACAGAATTTCAGCCTGTGTACCCTTTCCCGCTCCGGGAGGTCCCAATAAAATCAGCTTCATAAATGCCGCCTTTCCGCGTTCGCTCTATGACTTTTTAAAAACTACTCTAAAAAGCCCTTATAGTGACGCATAACCATCTGTGACTCAATCTGTCTTACGGTTTCGAGCGCAACGCCCTCCATAATCAGAAGTGAAGTACCGCCTATCTGCAGTCCCTGTATACCGAATACAGCGCCTACGATTACAGGCAGCACAGCTATAACTCCAAGGAAGAGCGCGCCGATAAAGTTAAGTCTTGTCGATACCTTACTGATAAAATCGCTGGTCGGCTTACCCGGGCGATAACCCGGAATATATCCGCCAGACTTCTTCATATTATTTGCAAGCTCTACAGTATTGAACTGAATAGCCGAATAGAAATACGTAAAGAAGATTATCAGCAGGAAGTATATTACCGCATAAATAATATCCGTCCACCAATCGCCGTATCCGGCCGACAGACAACCAAGAAGATTCATCTTCCAGCCCGATGTAGGCAAACTGCCTGACTTTAACAGTCTGACAATTGTTGCAGGGAATGCCATAATGCTCGATGCAAAGATGATAGGCATTACGCCGCCCATAACAACCTTGATGGGGATATTTGTGCTTTGTCCGCCATACATTTTTCTGCCGACAACACGCTTTGCATACTGCACAGGGATTCTTCTCTCTGCCGAGTCAAAGAACACAACAAGTGCGATTGCCGCAATAGCGACAACAAGTATTGCCAGAGAAATCACAGCGCCCTTTGCGCTGAATACGCCCTTTGCAAGATATGTCTTGTAAATAGAATATCCTGCACTCGGGATTCTTGAAACGATACCGGCAAAGATTATCAGCGATACTCCATTGCCAAGTCCCTTTTCTGTTATCAGCTCGCCGAGCCATACAATGAATGCAGTACCGGCTGTAAATGTCAGGGTTATTATGAAGAAGGTAAGAACGCCCTCGTTCACAATTGTTGTCATATTTGCTTCAATCCCCATGTTGTGGAGTGTTACATAAAGACCTGCGCCCTGTACAAATGCAAGTACAATACCAAGGTATCTTGTAATCTTATTGAGCTTCTTTCTGCCTTCAATGCCTTCCTTCGCAAGACGCTCAAGCGAGGGAATCGCAACCGTCAGAAGCTGAACAATAATCGATGCGTTGATATACGGCGAAACACCCAGTGCCATTACCGTTGCATTTGAGAACGCACCTCCGGTAAATACATCAAACAGCGAGAACAAATCAGCGCCGCCGCCGCTCAAAAACGCCTGCATAGCGTCACTCGAAAGATACGGAACAGGCACATGTGCTCCGAATCTGAATATAACGAGCATTAAAATTGTAAATAAAATTCTTTTTCTAAGATCGGGGATTTTAAATGCATTAGTAATTGTAGAAAACACTTAAATCACCTCTGCCTTTCCACCGGCCTTTTCAATTTTTTCCTGTGCTGATGCCGAGAACTTTGAAACCTTAACTGTAAGCTTCTTTGTAAGCTCGCCTCTGCCTAAGATCTTTACACCGTCCTTAATCTTAGAAATAACGCCGCTTTCCTTTAAAAGCTCTGCGGTAACCTCTGTTCCGTTGTCAAATCTCTCAAGCTCTGAAACATTGACCGCCACATATTCCTTAGCAAATATATTGGTGAAGCCTCTCTTCGGAAGACGTCTGTACAAAGGCATCTGACCACCTTCAAAGCCGGGTCTTACTCCGCCGCCTGAGCGTGCATTCTGACCCTTATGACCTTTACCGGAGGTCTTACCGGTTCCGGAACCGATACCTCTGCCGACTCTTTTACGCTCAAAAGTTGAGCCCTCTGCTGGCTTAAGTTCGTCTAATCTCATTTGCCGCACCTCCTTCTTGAATAATAATTAGTTCTCCTCAACTTCTACAAGATGAGATACCTTATTTATCATGCCTCTGATCTGCGGAGTATCGTTATGCTCCTTCACATCTCTGATTCTTTTAAGTCCCAGAGCAGCGACGGTAGCAATCTGATCCTTCTTGCAGCCAATAGTGCTTTTTACTAATTTTACCTTTAACATCGCTTTTGCCTCCTTAACCGACAATCTGGTCAGCCGGCTTGCCGCGGAGCTTAGCAACCGTTTCTGCGTCCTTCAGGCTTGCAAGACCTTCAATTGCAGCCTTGACCACGTTCTTTTTGTTGTTAGAACGCAGGCACTTGGTTCTGATGTCCTTTATTCCCGCAAGCTCGACAACTGCACGAACAGCACCGCCCGCGATAACTCCGGTACCTTCTTTGGCAGGCTTTAAAAGCACTCTGCCTGCGCCGAACTCACCGATAACGTCATGTGTAATAGTTGTTCCGACCATAGGAACGGTTATCATATGCTTCTTTGCATCCTCGATGCCTTTTCTGATAGCATCGGGGATTTCAGTAGCCTTGCCGATACCGCAGCCCACGTGACCATTGCCGTCGCCTACTACCATCAGCGCGGAAAAACGCATTGAACGTCCGCCCTTAACAGTCTTGGCAACGCGGTTTATTTCTACCAACTTCTCCTGCAGATCAAGAGTTGTTGCATCTATTCTCTCAGCCACAAAATCTACCTCCTTATATTAGAATTCAAGACCTGCTTCTCTTGCACCCTCTGCAAGAGCAGCTACTCTTCCGTGATAAATGTATCCGCCTCTGTCGAATACAACGGTCTTAATGCCTTTTTCCAAGGCTTTCTCAGCGACCATTCTGCCCACTTCTTTAGCCGCTTCAACGTTTCCGCCGTAGCCGTTAAAGGACTTGTCAAGGCTTGACGCGCTGACTAAGGTGATACCTTTTGTGTCGTCTATTATCTGTGCATAAATATTATTCAGACTTCTGAATACATTAAGACGGGGCTTCTCCGCGGTGCCGGAGATGTTCTTTCTCACTCTTTCGTGACGTCTTAATCTTGCAACATTACTGTTTTGCTTTTTTATCATTTAAGAACACTCCTTTCTTATTTCTTCTTAGCTCCCGCTTTGCCTTCCTTACGTCTGATTACCTCATCAACATACTTGATGCCCTTGCCCTTATACGGTTCAGGACTTCTGTACTCTCTGATTTTAGCAGCCGTTTCGCCTACGACCTCTTTATTAGCGCCGCTTACGATAATTTTATTCGGTGCGGGAACCTCAAGGGTAATGCCCTCGGGCGCCTCATATTCTACAGGATGCGAGTAACCCAGGCTCAACACGAGCTTCTTGCCCTGCATCTGTGCTCTGTAACCTACGCCGTTGATTTCAAGCTCCTTTTTGAAGCCTTCTGTAACGCCGATTACCATGTTATTTATCAAAGTTCTTGTAAGACCGTGAAGCGACTTATGAACCTTATCCTCAGAGGGACGTTCAACTGTTATTACGCCGCCTTCAGCCTTGATAATCATATCCGGATGAAGCTTTCTTGTAAGAGTTGCCTTTGCGCCCTTTACAGTCACTTCATTCTCTGCGCCGATTTTAACATCCACTCCGGCAGGAATGGTAATCGGCAATCTGCCTATTCTTGACATCTTGTGTCCTCCTTAACTTAAATTTTCTCTGCCGTCTTTGCGCCGGCAGGGTTTTCAGTCCGGTTTCTTTATAAAAATATTACCATACGAATGCGAGAACCTCGCCGCCAACGTGCTCTGCTCTTGCCTTCTTGTCGGTCATGATGCCCTTTGATGTAGACACGATAGCTATGCCAAGACCTTTTAAAACTCTCGGCAACTCATCAGCGCCTGCATGTATTCTAAGTCCGGGCTTAGATACTCTCTTAAGACCGCTTATAACCTTTTCTTTATTCTGACCGTACTTCAGGGTAATTCTTATAACGCCCTGCTTACCGTCCTCTATAAGCTGATAACCCTTTATATATCCCTCGTCATTCAGTATTTCAGCGATAGCCTTCTTCATATTGGAAGCGGGAACATCAACTGTTTCATGTTTTGCGGTATTTGCATTTCTGATGCGTGTAAGCATATCCGCAATAGGATCAGTTATTTGCATTAAATTTACCTCCTTCCGAAAATATCGGGACTCGATTGTTGTTTTTAGCAGCTCTTTACCAGCTTGCTTTCTTTACACCGGGGATCTGGCCCTTATAAGCAAGCTCTCTGAAGCAGATACGGCAGATGCCGAACTTTCTCAAATAAGCATGAGGTCTGCCGCAGATTTTGCATCTGGTATACGCCTGAGTGGAATACTTAGGCGTTCTCTGCTGCTTTATCTTCATAGATTTCTTAGCCATCTTTATTCCTCCTAACTTAACTACGAACGAAGGGCGCGCCCATAAGGCTTAAAAGCTCGCGAGCCTCTTCATCGGTCTTTGCCGTAGTTACAACGATAATATCCATACCTCTGATTTTATCAATCTTGTCGTAGTCGATTTCGGGGAAGATAAGCTGCTCCTTAGCACCGAGCGAGTAGTTGCCGCGGCCGTCGAAGGAGTTAGGATTAATACCTCTGAAGTCACGTACGCGCGGAAGCGCTACGTTGAACAGTCTATCAAGGAACTCATACATTCTCTCCTGCCGGAGCGTTACCTTACAGCCAATGCTCATTCCTTCTCTCAGCTTAAAGTTTGCAACCGACTTTCTTGCCTTTGTAACAACCGGCTTCTGACCGGTTATCAGTGCCAGATCGTTGCAAGCCGCATCTATAACCTTGGGATTATCCTTAGCATCACTCATACCGATGTTAACAACGATTTTCTCAAGCTTGGGTATCTGCATCGTGCTCTTATATCCGAATTTTTCCATAAGAGCAGGAGCTACCTTTGTCTTATACATTTCCTGCATTCTTGACATCGTACAAAAAACCTCCTTCCGAATTAGTCGTTATATATCTCGTCACATTTTTTGCAGTATCTTGCCTTTGAACCGTCATCAAGCACCTTAACGCCGGTTCTTGCAGCCTTGCCGCACTTGGGGCATACTCTGAGCACATTGGAAGCGTCAATTGCAGCTTCAACGTGGATTATACCGCTTTCCTGTCCCTGTCTTTTAGCCTTCTGATGCTTTTTAACAACAGCTACTCCCTCAACAACAACCTTGTTCTTTTCGGGAATTGCAGTAATAACCTTGCCCTCCTTACCTCTGTCCTTGCCGGAGATAACTCTTACAACGTCGCCTCTTTTAACATGCATTTTTTTCATTGTGCTTACCTCCTTATCAAAGAACTTCCGGAGCAAGCGAAAGAATCTTCATATATTCCTTATCACGAAGCTCTCTTGCAACCGGTCCGAAGATACGAGTACCTCTGGGGTTTTTATCATCTCTTACTATAACTGCCGCGTTATCATCAAATCTGATGTACGAGCCGTCTGCACGTCTTGATTCCTTGACGGTTCTTACAACAACAGCCTTAACAACGTCACCCTTCTTTACAACGCCGCCCGGTGTTGCCTTTTTAACAGAACAGATGATCTCATCGCCTACGGCTGCATATCTCTTCTTAGAGCCGCCCATAACACGAATACACATAACTTCCTTAGCACCAGTGTTATCGGCAACCTTCAGGATTGTTTGTTGCTGTATCAATGTTCTTTCCTCCTTTTTGGGAAAATATCGCTTAAATTATTTAGCTCTTTCCACGATTTCAACCAATCTCCATCTCTTGTCCTTGGACAGAGGTCTTGTTTCCATAACCTTTACCGTATAGCCGATACCGCAAGCGTTTTCAGCATCATGCGCCTTCATCTTATAGGTTCTTTTTACAACCTTTCCGTAAAGCGCGTGCTTAACTCTTTCTTCTATAGCCACTACAATGGTCTTATCCATTTTATTGCTTACAACCTTACCGATTTTAACCTTTCGGCTGTTTCTTTCCATTAGGTATTGCCTCCTTCCATAAAATCACACACCGCAGGGTGCTTTAGACCGCTGAATCCTCAGCTAATTCTCTTTCGTGAATGATGGTATTGATACGGGCGATCGTCTTTTTAACATCGCCTATTCTCTTAGGATTATCCAGCTGGTTGATAGCGTTTTGGAATCTTAAATTAAATAACTCCTGCTTGCACTCGGAAAGCTTTTCCGAAAGCTCTGCAGATGAAAGCTCTCTCAACTCTGCTACTTTCATTCTTATTCACCATCCTCTGCTTCA
>CAMFCK010000004.1 GCA_945948775.1 uncultured Clostridia bacterium | reverse complement strand
GATATAGAGCGCGCTCGTGAGCCGCTTTACACGGGCAAGCCGGAGCAGGAGCGTTCTGGTCTTGGTTTCTCTATAATGGAAAGCTTCTGTGACAGTATTGAAGTCATAAGCCGCGTTGGAGAGGGGACAACGGTACGGCTTATCAAGCGGATAGGGGGCAAAAAAGGAGAGGAGTAGCAAATGGACAGGAATTTGACTCTCATTGCCCGCGCGCACGAGGGCGATCCTCAGGCAAAGGAGGAGCTTTGCCGCGAAAATATGCGGCTTGTACAAAGCATTGCCGCACGCTTCTCCGGGCGCGGAGCTGAGCTTTGTGATCTTATCCAGATAGGCTGTATCGGACTGATGAAAGCCATTGCCGGCTTTGATATTTCGCGCGGTCTGAAATTCTCCACCTACGCAGTACCGATGATAACCGGCGAAATAAAGCGTTTTTTGCGTGATGACGGTATGATACATGTTTCGAGGGGGTTGAAGGAGCGCCGGCGCGCGGCAATGTCTGCCGAGGAGGAATTGCGGCGGAAGCTTGCGCGCGAGCCGACAGTATCCGAGGTTGCATGCAAATGCGGACTTACGGTAGGGGAGCTTATGGAGGCATACGAGGCGTGCGCTCCTGTCGAATCAATAGATCTCCCTGCCGGTGACAGCGTATGCGCCGCAGAAAAAATCGCCGGCGCACCTGCGGAGGACGAGGTGATAAACCGCATCCTCACCGCTCAGCTATTGTCGCAGCTTGACGAACGCGAAAAGCAGATCATCACCATGCGCTATTTCGGCGAAAAAACGCAAAGTGAAACCGCTCGTGCAATCGGAGTATCACAGGTGCACATATCGCGCATTGAGCGCAGCGCGCTAGTGAAGCTCCGCGCTATGGCAGCAGAGTAAACTGCACCAGATCCGGATAAACAATAAGCTTTGCTTTTGCACGCGGCTCAAGCGGCAGCCACAGTACAGTCAGCGGCTTCATAAAATTATCATAAATCTCCAGCCGCACGCTGCCCGCTCCCACTCTGCGAAAGCCGGTCGTGTCCCGTCTGGGAATATCCTGAAAAATAACACCGTCCGCACCGCATATGGTTATAGCGGGAAAGTCGGTGCGGTTTTCCGCCATAAGAAAAGAATACACGGCACTCACGCTCCTTCACTATCATGTTATGCGCGGTTTACATAAAATGTTCAGGCAAAAATATAATTTCTGCCTGCAAAAACTGCCTCCAAGCGCAAAAAAGCCTCCTGAAAAACAGGAGGTCTTCTTTGCGTTTATCTGATTTTTTTAGCTTCTGTGTAGTAGCGCTTTTCACTCGCTTCTCCCATTGAAAAGGTCTTTCTCGGCAGCGCGCCGTCCTGTATGACAGACGCAAACAACTCCGATTTATCCAATCTCGGCAGTAAAAAGCCTACGTTGCCCGGCTTTTGTCCCAATTCGCGGCAAACAGCTTCGCCGTGAATATAATCCACCTTTACTCCCTCACTGTCCAAAAAGCTCTGCAAAGTCCCCACAGCCAGCTTTGACGGGGCTTCCCTTATGTACAAATCACCCTCACATTCATCAAACAGGTAATGAATATGCTGTCCGCCGTTATCAAAATTAGTGGCATTAAATTGCTTCTCAAGCTTTGAAACAAGTGCCTTGGCATTGCAGTCAAATACCACCCGGTGGATAGGCTCGAATACAAGCGCCTCAGAATGTATATTCACAAGCTCAACAAGGCAAAAACGCGCCGGATCGGTCTCTTGCTGCTCTGCTGTAAGCGTTTTTTTCCGCTCCTCCCAGCATACCTTTGCCGTTGCAAGCGAATGGTTGCCGTCACCTACTGCGAACACCAGACCGTCATCTGCTCTGCTTTCAAGTTTATTTATTCTCTCCAGCACCGAGTCGGCTGTATCCTCAGCCAGAATCCACCCTGTCAGATGACCGCCGCCCTGCATCAGGTCAAAGTCATACACCTGCGTCTTATCCGACAAAATGAGAGGTTCAATAATATTACATTCCTTATCATCCACCAAAAGCATAACATGCGGCAGCTCAAGCGGTGCGTCGCGCCGGATTTCCACGCGCGGCGGTATCCTTTCAAGCACAGTACCCTCAGTTGCGCGTATCTTGCTTTTCGAACCTTTATGAAAATCATATTCCTCCAGATCCACCGCCCCTACCAGGCCCTGGCGCATTCTGCCGCCTATTATTCTTTCGATATATATCAGTGAATTTTTATATTCCTTAAAAATTCCTCTGTCAAGATAATCTTTCATTGCAGCATTTATTTTTTCTATTCTGTCTCTGCCTTGGTCAAGATACGCCTCTGGGAAAATAAGGTTCAGAGAGGACGGCGCTCCTGCGGTTATCTGCTCGGTACGTTTCCAGTATTCCGGCTGAGAGGTATACTGGTCGCAGGCAATCACACTCCACTTGGTCATATCAGAAACGTTTGGTAAAAGTATATCTGCTTTATTAAATAATGCCATATTTGCCAGTCCTTTCATATATCATCCTTAACTATATACGCTGTTACGGCAGAACAAACCGCCTTGAGATCCTCCGGCTTCAGTAAAAGCGTCACACCACCCACTCCGCCTGAAACGGCGATTCTGTCATGCAAAAGCGCGCTTTCATGAATATACGTCGGATATTTCTTTTTCATGCCTATAGGCGAAACTCCGCCGCGGATATAACCTGTCAGTTCGGGCAGTTCACGCACATGTATCAGCTCCGCCCTTTTCTCGCCCGACACCGCCGCAAGCTTTTTTAAATCAAGCTCCCTGTCAACCGGTATGCATGCGACGATTATACCGCTTTTGACACGGGCTGCAAGCGTTTTAAAGGACACCTGCGCGCTAAGTCCCGTAAGCTCAGCTATACGCATACCAAAATTATCGCCTATCTCGCCGCCTGCGTCATATTCACGCTCTTCATATGCGATACCTGCCTTGTCCAGTATACGCATTGCATTGGTTGTCTGCTGCTTTTTCTTTTTCATTCGTCACTCCAAAACTATATTTATATCTATTGTTTCTCCCTCACGGTAAACGGTGAATACAATAGTGTCGCCTTTGGTATGGGAGTCGCGGATCTTGTTTATCTCGCTGACAGATTTTACCGGCGTACCGTCTACCTTCATTATCAAATCTCCTACCGCAAGTCCTGCCTTTGCAGCCGGAGAATTTTCATTTACCGCCTCAACTGATACGCCGTATTCAGCGTCCTGACCGCGGATACCGATGCTCAGTCCCGACGGGGCAAAGCCTGTATTAATGATGGACTCCAACACCTGCATTATATCATTTGACGGAATAGCAATCGCGATAGCGTCAGAATCCGTTGAAATCATTGATGTTACCATGCCTATGAGTCTGCCATCGCTGTCAAGCAGCGCGCTTCCTGCGCTGTCCGGCTGCGCAGCATCGGTTTGTATTAGGTTGATCGACTGTCCGTTTTGCAGCGTAACACCTTTATTTATTCCGCAAACCGTGCCCTGTGTAAGCGTTGCGCCAAGCTGATTGCTCAAAATCCGCCCCAGTGCTGCCACTCTCATACCGGAAAGCACCGAATCCGAATCTCCGAGCTGTACCGGCACAAGTCCTGACTTATCTATTTTTAAAACCGCACAGTCGGTCCGCGAGTCGCTGCCGACTACCTGTGCCTGATAATCCGTTCCGTCCGAAAGCGTTACCGTAACCGCGCCGTTCTGACGGCTTACTATTGAATTGTTGGTAAGAATATATCCGTCCTCACTTACAATTATTCCCGTGCATCCGCTATAGGACAGCATTTGGCTGAAAAATCCGCCGCTTTGGCCCTGAATTTCAACCGAAGCCACCGAGCCTGCAAGACGCTCGCCCATTCCGACAAAACCGGTGCCCTCTTGAGGCTCCTGCTGCGTTTGGCCGTTGCCTTTGGCATATGATATTACCGTTGTAGGGCGCATATTCGGCAGAATTGTAAAGGTATAGACCGCAAGACACGCTGCGCTTGCAGCAACGGCTGCAACAATCGCAACAAGCCATGACGGAATATTTTTTTTCCGCTTTACCGGCATGTAGCTGTAGCCTCCAAGCTCATTTTGCTGCCATGAATATTCTTTTTCTGACATTTTCCCCATTCCTTTCGGTAATCGTTTCTCGCTTTTATTTATTCTACATTATTATAGCACTATTTGCGTTCAATTGTATGAATAAAATGTAAACTTTTATGCATAAAAAACCTTCACACCGTTTTCGGGCATATTCACATAAAAAATACCGTCATCAGAGTCCATCTGCTCGTCATGCATAGCTCCCTTAAGTTCGGTGATGCCAAATCTCGCCGCGTCTATACGCAAGTATGTCTCATGACCGAAGTTCACAAGCACAAGAAAGCATTGTCCGGTGCCGCGTCTTATCATACCAAACCCGGCTCCGCAGGCATAAACGACATCAAATGCACCGGAGCAGAACGCCTCCGAGCTTTTTCTTAACGCCGTCAGGCTGCGTACAAAATCAAGTATCTCCTTATCCTCCTGCCCCCAGGGATAACAGCCGCGGCAAAACGGATCGCCCATTCCCTGCATACCGGCTTCATCGCCGTAATAAATGCACGGTACTCCGGGCAGAGTCATTTGCAGCGTCATAACAGCAAACAGCCTTTTTTTTGCAAGCCTGAGCTGTTCACCCTCCAGCCGCACCGCCGCCTGCTCATCCCGCGAAAGAGAACAGGGTACATTCCCAAGCACCGTCAGAATACGCTCCACATCATGGGTTGACAAGCTGTTAAGCAGCGAATAAAACGCCTCCGGCGGGTAATTTTCCTTCAGCGACTCAATCCTTGCGGCAAACTCCTGCGCGTCCGAACGGCCAAGCGCAAAATCGATCAGCGCGCTGCGCAGAGGATAATTCATTACCGAATCAAGCTCATAGCCGAGCAAATATTCACGCGCTTCGCCATATGCGACCTTGTTTGAAGCATCCTCCCAAACCTCGCCTATAATAACCGCGTCCGGGACGGTGTTCTTTATTTCTCTGCGCATAAGTTTTACCGTCTCGTCCGGAAGCTCATCTACCACGTCCAGCCGCCAGCCGCTCGCTCCCTCTTGAAGCCAACGCTTTACTATCGAATCCGGCGCAGTAATGATATACTCGCGGTATCCGGGGCAATTTTCCTCCACCTGCGGCAGAGTTTTCATGCCCCACCAGCTCTCATATTCCTCCGGCCAGTCTGAAAACCGAAACCAGTCGTAATAGGGAGACTCCTTCGACTGATATGCGCCGACGCTGTCATAGCTTCCGTTCTTATTAAAATAGCGGCTGTCACTTCCGGTATGATTGAACACACCGTCAAGAATTATGCGTATGCCATGCTCCTCAGCCTTTTCGCACAGACGTCTGAAATCCTCGTTCGTACCAAAGCAGGGATCAATCGTTTCATAGTCTCCGGTATCATATTTATGGTTTGAAAACGCCTTGAAAACCGGATTAAGATACACCGCCGTTATACCCAACTCCTCAAGATATCCGAGCTTCTGTTCAATACCCGCAAGATTGCCGCCGAAAAAATCCGAGCAGTTATATACTCCGCCGAACTGCTCCGCCTTATAATACGGCGTTTCCCCCCATTTACGCTTTATAATATCTTGTCTGCCGCCCAGGAAAGCTCCGTCAGGACTGCCGTTGCAAAATCGGTCGGGGAAAATCTGATAGCAGATACTTTTTTTGAACCAATCCGGAGTTTTATAGTCCGCAGAATAAACCGTTATCTGATATCTGCGCTCAGGGATATGGTCATATATTTCGCCTATACCGCCCAAGCCCTTGCGGTTATTGCCGTACCACAGCTTTTGCGTACCGGCTGCCACCTCAAAATAGTACCATAAGTTCTGCGGCGTATCAGGCGCGGCTATTTCACATCCGTAAACGCTGTATTCGCCGAGGGTGTAATAATACGGCATATTAAAATATTTTTCTGCATGCCTGTCCTCAACAATCAGCCGTACCGCATCAGGTATGCCCGCTCCCGCCACCGCCAGCATCAGCGTGACCTTCTCGCCGGTGCATACTGCTCCGAACGGCATGCGGTATATCCCTGAACGTGAATTGTGTTCAATCCTCATAAATTCCTCCATACGAAAATCCCGGTTTGGCTCCGGCGCATTTTATAAAAAGCACGGGAGTGGAGTATACTCTACACCGCTCCCGCAACAATAATTCCGCCTGCCGGCTATTTTATCTGCTTTAAATGCCAGATCTTTTCGTTATATTCATTGATTGTGCGGTCGGAGGAGAAATATCCTGCAGATGCTGTATTCATGATAGCCATTTCAATCCACTTATCCTGATCCTTGTAATCTCTGCCTATTTTATCCTGAGTTTCACAGTATGCGTCAAAATCGCGCAGAACCATATAAGTATCCGGATAGCCGTAATCCCCGAAAAGCAGCGTCTGGTAAAGCTCCTTGAACAGCTGCGGATGAACAGGCTCCAGCTCACCGGAGATAAGCTGCTCCATAACTGTACGAAGTACTGTATTTGTAGAATAAATTGTCTTGACCTCCTGCGTATCGTTGAAGCGAATCCTTGCCTTAACCTCGTCGGCTGTCAGACCGAAGATATAAATATTCTCATTTCCAAGCTGCTCGCTCATCTCAACATTTGCACCGTCAAGCGTTCCGATAGTAACAGCACCGTTAAGCATAAATTTCATATTGCCCGTACCTGACGCTTCCTTACCGGCAGTCGAAATCTGCTCTGAAACATCCGCCGCAACGACAAGCCTTTCAGCTACCGATACGCCGTAGTTTTCGAGGAATACTACCTTTATTTTGCCCTTAATGCGCTCGTCATTATTTATTTTATCGGCAATCGTGTTGATAAGCTTTATTATAAGCTTGGCTCTTGTATAGCCCGGTGCCGCCTTTGCTCCGAATATAACGGTGCGCGGAGTATAGTCAAGCTTCGGATTCTCAACGAGCTTATTATAATCGGCAAGAATATGCAGGATATTCATAAGCTGACGCTTGTATTCATGCAAACGTTTTGCCTGCACGTCGAAAATCGAGTCCGGGTTGACATCAATATTATTATGAATTTTGATATATTCGGCAAGCCGAACCTTATTGTCATGCTTAATTTTAGCAAACTTTGCTTTAAAATCTGCGTCTTTTGCATACTTTTTGATTTTTTCAAGCTCGGTATAGTCCTTTATCCATTTATTTCCTATCTTGGAGGTGATAAGCGCCGCAAGCTCCGGATTGCAGTTGCAGATCCAGCGGCGGAAGGTGATACCGTTTGTTATCGCATGGAAACGCGAGGTATCCATACGGTAATAGTCAGCAAATATGTCCTTTTTAAGAATGTCTGTATGCAGAGCGGACACGCCGTTGATGGCAAAACAGGTTGCAAGGCACAAATTCGCCATGAATACCTGATTATCGCTTATTATTGCCATCCACTTATGCTTGCCGGTATCGCCCGGATAGAACGCTTCAAGACTTTCCATCAGGCGGCGGTTTATTTCCTCCACAATCATGGATATTCTCGGCAGTATGCGGCGGAACATATCAAGCGGCCACTTTTCAAGCGCCTCTGACATAACTGTATGGTTGGTATAGGCAAAGGTTCTCTGCGTTATCGACCATGCCCCGTCCCAGCCAAGCCCTTTTTCGTCAAGCAGTATACGCATAAGCTCCGGAATTGCGAGCGTGGGATGCGTATCATTTATATGGATAACCGCTTTTTCAGGCAAATTGCCCCAGTCCGCACCGTAACGGGATTCATACTCCTTCAAAATCCACTGAATCGTTGCCGAAACAAGGAAATACTGCTGTTTTAAGCGCAGCTCCTTACCCTCTGTGTGATTGTCCTCAGGATAGAGTACCTTTGAGATGATCTCTGCAAGCTGTTTTTCCTCAACAGCACGGGCATAGTTGCCGCTGTTAAATTCCTTCATATTAATATAGTCGGGAGATTTTGCCGACCAAAGGCGCAGCTTATTAACAATTTTTGAATCATAGCCTACAAGCGGCACATCATACGGCATAGCAATGATTGTATGCTGATTTTCATATCTGCATATAAATCTGCCGTCCTGCCACTCGGAGTGTACCTGTCCTCCGAATTTGACCTCAACGGCCTCCTCCGGACGCGCAATCTCCCACGCATTGCCGTTTTCAAGCCATGTGTCCGGAAGCTCAATCTGATAGCCGTCAACAATCTTCTGTCGGAAAAGTCCGTATTCATAGCGAATGGTACAGCCGTATGCCGGCAGATCAAGAGTGGTAAGCGAATCAATAAAGCATGCTGCAAGTCTGCCTAAGCCTCCGTTTCCGAGACCTGCGTCATTTTCCAGCTCGGCAACGTTGGATAGCTTATAGCCCATATACTCAAGCGCATTTTCATATTCCTTTGTCTGCATGAGATTGAGAATATTTGTTGCAAGCAGTCTGCCCATCAAAAATTCAAAGGAAAGATAATAAAGCTTCTTTGAGCCCTCCTCCTTGACCTCCTTGTGGGATACCGCCCATTTTTCCATAATGCGGTCACGCGCAGTCAGCGCGCACGCAGTATAAATCATTTTCGGCGTGGCCTCCTCCAGCACCTTTCCGAAATGCCTGGAAACCTTGCCTTCAATTTCCGCGACAAGCTTCTGCTCCGCCGCGGTAAGCTTTTTTGCTGCCATATGTTACATTCCTTTCAACTTCGTGTTTTTATATATATGAAACACGCCCGCACACAGAATATTTGCGTGCGGTATAACGTGGTTTATTCCTTTTTACCTTTACCGCCCGCAGTCTTTCCCGTGCCGGTTTTTCCTGCTGCCGATTTCTTCGCCGGCGCAGATGTCCTTTTTGCAGCAGATTTCTCAGGCTTTACTGTTTTTGCTGCGGACTTGGCTGCTTTTGCAGCTGTCTTTTCTATCGTTGGACTTTCCGCTTTTAAAGCTGCCTTTTTCGCCGCAGGCTTCGCTGCTTTTTCCTCTGCCTTTGCTGCTTTTGCAGCCGGCTTTTCTGGCGCAGGAGTTCCCGAAACCGGGGGCTTTTCTGATTGTTCAGGCTCTTTTTTTTCATCCGGTTCGTCATGTATTCCGGTCATTTCGCGGTAAAGCGCAATATATTTATCCGCCGAAACCGACCACGAAAAATCTCTGCTCATAGCATTGGAAATTATGCTGTTCCATGCTTTTCTGTGATTATAGTAGGTATCCATTGCATAATTAATGACATACATCATATCGTTTACGGTATACTTAGCAAAGGAAAAGCCTGTGCCCTCGCCTGAAAACTCATTATAAGGCTGAACGGTGTCTTTAAGTCCGCCTGTTTCCCTTACTATAGGCAGCGTGCCGTAGCGCATGGAAATAAGCTGCGACAGACCGCACGGTTCAAACCGTGATGGCATCAAAAATGCGTCGCACGCAGCATATATTTTATGCGACAGATCATTTGAAAAATAAATATTTGCGCTCACGCGGTCGGGATACTTCCATGCATAATGCCGGAACAGGTTTTCATATGCCTCATCGCCGGTACCGAGTATAACTATCTGACAGCCTCCGGCGCAAAGCTGCTCAAGCGCCCCAGCAACAAGGTCAAAGCCCTTCTGGTCGGTAAGACGCGAAACTATACCAACCATAAACTTATTCTCATCTGCCGGCAGATTAAGCTGCTGCTGCAAGGCGATTTTATTCAGCCTCTTACCCTCTGCAGCGTTTGCCGCGCTGTAGCACTTGTAAATCATCGGATCTGTTTCGGGATTCCAGTCCTTATAGGAAATACCGTTGACAATGCCGACAATATCTCCCCTGCGTGCAGAAAGCAAGCCGCTCAAGCCCTCGCCGTATTCCTCTGTGGTTATTTCCCGCGCATAGCTTTCCGAAACGGTAGTGACTTTATTTGCATAAACAATGCCGCCCTTTAAAAGGTTTGCATCTTTATAATATTCAAGCTTATCGCTGGTAAAATAATAATCGCTTATGCCCATAACGTCCTTGATTTTTCTGAAATCCCATCTGCCCTGAAACTTCAGATTGTGAATGGTCATAACGGTTTTTATCCCGCGGTAGAAGGGATTATCCTGAAAGGTGTCAAGAAACACCGGTATAGCTCCGGTCTGCCAATCGTTGCAGTTTATGACATCCGGACGGAAGTCGAGCGTAGGAAGAAGCGACAGTACTGCTTTTGAGAAGAAGATAAATTTTTCGCAGTCCAGATGAATATAGTCATACGGCTTATCCCCGTTGAAATAGAATTCATTATCCACAAAGTAAAAGACGGTCCCCTCATACTCCATAGAAAACACGCCGCAATACTGCTTGCGCCACGACATATCAATATATATATGATTAAGGTATGTCATTTTCTCCTTGTATTGCTGCGGTATACACCGATACAGCGGCATGATAACGCGCGCGTCCACTCCCTTTTCGCGCAGCATAGCCGGCAGCGAACCGGCAACATCTCCCAAACCGCCCGTTTTAACGAACGGAGCCGCCTCCGAGCTTGCATATAAAATCTTCATAGTGTAACTCTCCCTTTCTGTCATACTATTATTATACAGCTTTTATATCAAGAGATACCTGAATTTATGTTTAATTGTACAGCAAAAACGGCTGTTTGTCAATTTATTGTAGCGTCCATCTGCTTAAAATCGTTGTTTTTACCAGTAATATGCCTTATGTTTTAAGCCGATTGTATAAATTTATTGTATCTTGCTTTGTTTTATAGCTTTTTCCCGTTTCCCACGCACCTTTCCACAGGTGTGGATAACTTTGCAAAAAATTTTTAACATGTATTTTCCGCATAGCTGCGCTGTTTTTGGAACAATATTACATTTTCTTAACACTTGCTGCACATCTGCTGTGAAAAACTCCGGTATTTTTCTCATAATTTATTGTAAACCAAGTGGGTAATTTTTCTTCAACGCAGTTATGCGGTTTATTTTATACCTTTTCCCCGTGGATAAGTGTGTGGAAAACGTGGAAAACTGAGTTTTTGCTTATAAATACTCGCTTTTTTTGTTTTTCACGGTTTGTCCACCTGTGGATAACTCAACACACTTGGTTTACATAATCTCTCTTTTGTGTATTTTCTGCCCGCCACGGCTGTATATTCTTCCCTTTACTCGGCGAAAAATGCGCGGTTTTGCTTGCTTTTTTCACTCAATTGTGCTATAATTATATAGTAAATTCTGTGTCTTCGGATGCGGATCTGCTGAAAGCTGATTCTGGTTTTCGGCATCAGGAAATCATAATTTAGGAGGCATATGCCTGTGGCTAAAAAGACCAATGAAAAACAGCTTGACATGGAGGCTATTGCTAATCAAAAAATAGTTGACGTTGAGCTTAATAAGGAAATGAAGCAATCGTACATTGATTACGCAATGAGCGTTATTGTTTCGCGTGCGCTGCCTGATGTGCGCGACGGCATGAAGCCTGTTCACCGCCGTATTCTCTACAATATGTACGAATCAAAGCTTCTTTATGAAAATGACTTCCGCAAGTCTGCGGCAACCGTCGGCGATGTGCTTGGTAAATATCACCCCCACGGAGACGCGTCGGTTTATGATGCCATGGTTCGTCTGGGGCAGGATTTCTCCCTCAGATACCCCTTGGTTCAGGGCAAGGGAAATTTCGGTTCTATCGACGGCGATCCGCCTGCTGCATACCGTTATACCGAGGCAAAAATGTCCAGACTTGCAGCGGAAATGCTGACCGACATTGAAAAAGAAACGGTCGATTTTGTGCCGAACTATGATGATAAGCTCCAGGAGCCGGACGTACTTCCGTCACGGTTTCCTAATCTTTTGGTAAACGGCTCCGCCGGAATCGCTGTCGGCATGGCGACCAATATTCCGCCTCACAATCTCAGCGAGGTCATTGACGGCATTATCGCTGTCATAGACGATCCTATGATTGAGCTTGACGAGCTTATGAATTATATAAAGGGCCCCGATTTCCCGACAGGCGGCATTATTATGGGGCTCAGCGGCATCCGCGCTGCATACACCACCGGCCGCGGCAAAATTATCGTGCGTGCAAGAGCTGAAATTGAGGAGCTTGAAAACGGCAGATCAAGAATTGTTGTCAGCGAAATTCCCTATCAGGTCAACAAGCAGCGCCTTGAACGCGCAATTAATGAACTGGTGCATGACGGTAAAATAGACGGCATCTCCGGCACGCGCGATCTTTCCGATGAAAACATCAATCTTATAATAGATTTAAAACGTGATGCAAATCCGAATGTGGTTCTTAACAATCTGTATAAGTTTACACAGATGCAGGAAACCTTCGGCGTTATTTTGCTTGCGCTTGTTGATAAGCGTCCGAAGATACTGAATCTGCGAGAGATGATAAATTACTATATCGCGCATCAGGAGGATGTCATTTCACGCCGCACACGCTTTGACCTTGAAAAAGCGGAGGAGCGCGAGCACCTGCTGGAAGGCTATAAGATAGCCCTTGACTATATTGATGAAATTATCAAGGTCATCCGCGCGTCAAAAACCTTCGCCGATGCAAAGCCTGTTTTTGCCGAGCGTTTCGGACTTGATGAAATCCAGTCAACTGCAATATGGCAGATGCCTTTAGGACGCCTGTCCGGTCTTGAACGCGAAAAAATTGAACAGGATCTTGCCGATACCCAGTCAAAAATTGCAGAATACCGTGATATTCTTGCAAACGAGGGCAGAGTATTAGGCATAGTAAAAGAAGATCTTCTGCGCATAAAGGCAAAATACGGCGACGAGCGCCGCACCTCTATCGAAATGATAACCGATGACCTTGACATTGAAGACCTTATCGAGGAAGAGGACATTGTCGTAACGCTTACGCACAGCGGCTATACCAAGCGTGTCCCCGTTTCCACATATAAATCCCAGCACCGCGGCGGACGCGGCATATCCGGGCTTACAACCCGCGAGGAGGATTTTGTGGAGCATATCTTTACCACCTCCACACATTCCCAGATATTGCTGTTTACTACCCGCGGCGTAGTTTATCGGCTGAAGGGCTATCAGATCCCCGAAGCAGGCAGGCAGGCAAAGGGCGTAGCCATAGTAAATCTGCTGCCGCTTGAGCCTGGCGAAAAGATCACTACCATGATCCCGGTTTCCGGCTTTGAAGAAGGCAATTATCTGACCTTTATAACTAAGAACGGTACTGTAAAAAAGACCGATCTTATGGACTATTCACGCATACGCGCCGGAGGTCTGCGGGCTATCGAACTTGTTGAAGGCGATGAGCTTATAAAAGTAATGCTCTCCGGCCCGTCGGACGAGCTTATGATTTGCACGCGCAAAGGTTTTGCAATTCGCTTTAATGAAAATGATGTGCGCCACACAGGCAGAGCTACGCGCGGCGTACGCGGAATAAGGCTTGGCAAAGATGATTATGTTGTCGGTGCAGTTACGGTTGACGATAACGCTAAGCTGCTTGCGGTAACAGCCAGCGGCTACGGCAAAAAAACCGCCTTTGACGAGTATAGCTGCCAGTCGCGCGGCGGCAAGGGCGTGTATACCTACCGCATAACCGAAAAAACCGGGCCGCTTGCGGGTATATGCAGCGTGACTGATGAGAATGATATCATGATGATAACCTCAGAGGGTATTCTTATCAGAATGCATGCAGAAGAAATCAGTACGCTCGGCAGGCAAACCCAGGGCGTGCGCATGATGCGTCTTGCAGACGGCGTAAGCGTAGTAAGCATGGCGCTCACCTCGCGCGAGGAAGATGAAGACGAGGCTGAAATCACCCCGGAGGAAGCTTCTGCACCGGACGCTCAGCCGGAAAATGAATAAAGAAAGGAATTAAGAACATGAAAAAAATACTCAGTATCATACTTGCAGCTATGATGATTTTTACGGTATCCTCCTGCGGAAAGTCCAAAAATGTCAACTTTACAATCGAAATGGAGGACGGCTCAGTAATGAAGGGAGAGCTTTATCCTGATGTTGCGCCGAAAACAGTAGAAAACTTTATCAAGCTTTGCGATGAGGACTTCTATGCAGGGCTTATCTTCCACCGCGTCATCCCCGGCTTTATGCTTCAGGGCGGCGGCTATGAGGCATATATGGAAGAAAAAGATG
>CAMFCK010000003.1 GCA_945948775.1 uncultured Clostridia bacterium | reverse complement strand
TGCCAAATAGATATTTTGAGAGCAAAATATTTATTTGTGGTGCAAGGATTTTTTGATTATTCGGCAGTCATTAAAATAATAGAATATATTTTGCATGGTATTTTACAAATTGATGATTGATAATTCAGCTAACCTATGATAAAATTAAATCCATAAAAGCAGAAAAAACAGTTCGATTATATAAAAAAGCAACAGGCAATTTTTGAAGCCTGTTAAGGAAGAAGGAAAAATCAGCGTGATAAAGCTTATAGATTCAAATTGTATGATAGGAACCAGAGCCTATGCACGAGAATGCTCCGTAAAAACAATAGATGAGCTTTTTGATGTTTATGACCGATGCGGCATAGAAAGCGGGATTGTGCATCATAGTATTGCTGCGGCGGATGACATATTAGAGGGCAATTCCGTATTGATGAAGGAAATTAAGGGTGTGGACAGACTGTTGCCGCAGTGGGTGGCGGTGCCAAGCTACACGGGTGTATTTGCTGTTGACAAGCTTATTGCAGCGATGAAGAAAAACGGAGTTAAGACGATTAGAATATATCCCCGCAGTCATAATTTTTCTGTTGCGCCATATTCCGGCGGGGAGCTTTTTCAACAGCTTAACAAACTGAAAATCCCTGTGTTTATTCGCTGCACAGAAATTGCGTGGGAGCAGCTGTTTGAGCTTTGCAATACATATCCATGCATGCCGATTGTTATATGCGATACCGGATATTCGGCACAAAGACAGATTTTTCCGATATTGGATAAGTGCAGGAATTTATATGTTGAAACCTCAACATATGTTATGCATGACGGTATAGCCGAAACGGTGAACAGCTTTGGCGCAGAGCGGCTGATATTCGGCAGCGGATTGCCTGATGGTTCGGCTTGCGGTGCAGCTACGCTTATAAGGTATGCGGATATAACCGAAAAGCAAAAGCAAATGATTGCGCGGGAAAATATACTGAGATTACTTGAGGAGGCGGACGTGTGATAGAGAACGTATTAAACGGACGGGCTGTTCGGGATATATTCATATTTGATTGTCATGAGCATATTTGCGGTTCTGATTTTGACGAAACAAAGTCTGACAATGCAGAGCGAATTGTAAAAACATTAGATATGCTGGGAGTAAATTCGGCATGTTTGTCTTCAAAGGTAAGCTTTTACTCTGACTATAAAACAGGAAATGATATAACCGCACAAGCCGTCAGAGATCATAGCGGACGCTTGTACGGATATTCGGTAATCAATCCGTATTATAATCAAGAGGCTGAAATTAAGAGATGTATGGCTATGGGAGGTTTTTTGGGGTTAAAAATTCATGTGATGTTCCAGAATATCGCCATAGACAGTGAGCTTTTTGATGAAGGGTACAGCTATGCAGACAAAATCGGACTGCCGATTCTTATTCATACATGGACAAAGGGTGAGGTTTTGCAGGCGGTTAATGTTGCCAAAAACTATAAAAACACCAAGGTTATTATAGCACATTCGGCATTTACTGATGATGAGGCGCGAATTGAGACAGTAAATGCGGTAAAAACATATGATAATGTGTATGCCGACACTACCGTTTCAACCTCATATGACGGCAGTGTGGAGTGGGTTGTAAACAAGATGGGAAGCGATAAGCTTTTGTATGGTTCGGATATGAATTTTTTTGATTCACGACAGGTTTTCGGCAGAATAATGCTTGCAAAAATACATGATAGTGACAGAGAAAAAATCTTCGGATTAAATGCAAAGCAGCTTTTTAACCTGTAAAAATATTTATAAGATAAAAGGAGTTACATAATGATTTATTCTTTTTGCAGAGAAATGGATTTTCCGCCCGATGCGACAGACGCAATAAGCGGCGCATATAATAAAATAACGGCGGACGCTAAGATGTATGATAAGCTTATTGCTGCCGCTGACGAATATGTGAATACAGATTCGGAGGATTACAGAAAACTGATTTCCGGAATCGGCGATACACTCAAAATAAGCGAATATACGGTGAATCTTATACTTGTCATTTATACGCTTGAAAAGTATACAAAAAAGATGTTTGCAGAAAAAGGGTATTCCGAAACTCTGTATCACGATACAATGAAGGATACGTTGTATAAGCTTAATGAGTGTAAAAAAATGTACAATGTTTGGGGCATATTTGCGCTTGGATGGTACAGACTTTTCTGCAAATGCCGGGTTTTTACTCTCGGCAGATTACAGTATGAACTGTACAGCGCACCAACCGATTATAAGGATGTTATAAAAAAAGGTGAGCCTATATTAAACTGCCATATTCCGGGCGGCAGTAAGCTGATAGACAGCGATGTTGAAGAATCATTAAAGCTTGCAAAGGAATTTTTCAATAAGGATCCGTTGATTCTGACTTGTCATTCGTGGCTGCTTTATCCGCCGTATGAAGAATTATACGGTTCTAATATGCGTGCATTTTATGACAGATGGGATATTGTACGCATTGATGAGGACGATTGGGATTTTTGGCGTGTGTTCTATAAAGAACGGCTTGATGATGTTAAAGAAGAGGAACTGAAAACAAGCTTGCAGAAAAAAATGTATTTATTTATAAAAAACGGCGGCAAAATGGGAACCGGACTTGCATATATGGTATATTGATAAATACGCATATGAGAGATGATAAAAAATTCCTTCTATGATAGAAGTCATAGGAGGAATTTTTTTATGAGAATACGAAAGAATGTCCATTACATAAGCAGTATTTTAGAAATTGTGGGATTTTTAAGAAATTCAACGTTGGAATTACAGAATTTGGAGAGTATTACAAAAAATGACGGTTGTATCAGCCGAATCATTTTGATAAAATAAAATTACGGTTTTGGAGCTTAGCAAAAATGAAAAAGGAAGTGTGGGAGATATGATAAGCGAAAGCAGAGAGCTGTTTGAGGAGTGCTACAAAATATGCGTCGAGAAGGTAAAGCTGCATATGAGAAATACTGCGCCGGAGGTTTTCGAGCAGCGCGAGTGTACCGACGGAGATTATTACAGCCATGAGCCGGGCTTTCCGCTTAGTGTGCGCTGGAACTGGCTGTCATCGATGTCGGTGGGAATGGCGCCGATACTTAGCGTGACCGAGAGGGATAAAAGCTATCTTTCATGGGCAGATACCTTTTATGATGAGTATGACAAAAAGGTATCGGAATATTATACGCAGACTATGCACGATTTAGGTTTTTTGTATCTTCCGTACAGCGTACATATGTATCAGCTGACCGGTGACGAGAAGCATAAGAAAACGGCAATAAAGGCTGCAAACGAGCTGGCGAAAAGGTTTAATGTGACCGGAAGATTTATTGAAGCTTGGGACGAGATGAATCTGGAGCAGACAGAGTGCAGAATGATTATCGACTCGCTTATGAATATTCCGCTGCTGTTCTGGGCATGGAAGGAAACGGGGCATATGTTTTACCGCGACGTTGCCAAGGCACACGCCGACACGATTTTGAGAGTTTTGGTCAGAGAGGATTACTCGGTAAAGCACGCCGTATTTTTCAATCCTGACGGAACGGTAAAGGAGGAGGCAAATAACTGCGGCTATGCAAACGGTTCGCACTGGGCGCGCGGTACTGCCTGGGCAATATACGGCTTTGCGTGCGCGGCAAGATATACGGGTGAAAAGAGGTATCTTAAAGCGGCGGTGAAGATATTTGAAAAGTATGCAGAGTGTCTTACCGAGGAGGACAAAATTCCGGTATGGGATTTCCGCCTGCCGGAGGATAAGCCTGCGTATAAATGCCGCGATGACGTATCGCAATGTGCAGAGTGGGATGAAACGATCCCTGAAAACAAGAAATACAACCGCGACAGCTCCGCGGCGGCGATAGTTGGCTGTGCTCTGCTTGAGCTTCAGTGCCTGACCGGAGATGAAGGGTATTACAATTTTGCGCAGCAGAGCTTAAAAACTCTTTGCGAGAACTACTTTAACCGCTCAAAGGACATTCCGGGAATGCTTGAGAGGTCAAACGGCAGGAACGTTTACGGAATTTACGGCGATTATTATTTTTTAGTATTGCTTACAGAGATATTGTTTGATGATAAATCGGTAGCTTGTTGGTAAAAAAATATGAAATATATGCAGCGCATTAAAGGAAAAACAGCTGCGGAAAGGAAGTAATTATGAAAAAATTATTAGGAGGCGCGGCGGCGCTGATCGCGGTGGGTATGCTCGGCAGTGCCGGTGCATCGGCACAGACGCTCGGCTATCAGTGTACGGTTGTTAATAACTCCGCAGCCAAAGGCGAGTTCGGCCCGGTCAAAATCAGCTTTGAGGACGGAGTGATCGAGCTTAGAACTCCGGGAACACAGACGGTATGCGGCGAGACTGTACACTATGTTCCGTTAAACGGCGAGAACTTCCTGTTCAACTACGCCGTGGACAGTGAAACGGGGGAAACCTCGGTTGCCATTAACGGAGAGGTTGTTGCCTCGGCGATGTTTGACAGCAATATCGGCAAGAAGGCTGTTGACGAATCCTGGTCATGGTCCGCGGGCAGCGCTGCTGTGAATGATGCCATATCCGTCATTGAGCCGCAAAACAGTCTGAAAACAAGCACAATAACGTCGAATACGGCGGGAGTAAGCTTTGAAATGGCAACACCGATACGGTATTCTTCAATAAAAAATCTAAAAATAAAGGACGCGTCCGGAATATCCATTCCGATAATCGATTACACCAAGGATAGATATACCGTCACCTTAAAGACGAAAAAAGCATTGACAAAGGGCTCAGACTATACCATATCCGGCACGGTTGTCGATGTATACGGCGTATCCACCGACATTCTTGCTGCCTTTTCTCCGGGTGCGGACGGTGAAATATCGTCAGGCGCAGAGCTTTCATTAAACGCAGAGCAGAAGAATACCCTTGGGTTTGAAATCAGAAGCAAATGGTACACCGAACCGAGATTCACCTATGACTACAAGCTCCCTGCCGGAAACCTTACAATAGGCAAGGATAACGGGCAGAATACATATGAGGATAAAACCGATGCATACTACACACGGCTTCACGCAATGGAAATCAGCGATGAAAAGGTAAAAGAGGGAAGATACTCGCTCAAATGGGATAACCACCATGAGTATAATACAGTAGCCGCATTTGACATTCCCTCCGATTGGACGGGCACGAACGAGTTCGAAATGAGTATATATTCCGAAAAGGCAACAAACGAAACGGTAACGCTGCTTATCTATTCCGACAATCCCGCGTCAAAATGGCGTGACGGCTATACCTACTCCTTTATAGTGGATTGGACGGGATGGAAGGATCTTGCGATACCTTTTTCGGAATTTAACATTTTCAACAATCCGACCGGCTTTGATAATATAAGCGCGATTTACTTTACAACAAAGACCTTTGACCATGATCCGAGCCCGTACACGGTGCTTTCTCTGGATAATATTGAAATAAGCTATAATCCGGAATATCCGGTAACGCCGTATCCGACGCCGAGAAAAACTGCGGAATACGCGCACAGAGGTCCCGACTACAACGACGAGCATTTAAACCACGCATCACCGGAGGTTACAAGCTCCTCCGATAAATCCGCACCCTTTAAATACAGCGCATACTACCGTGCCGAGCGCGCCATAAAGGGCTACTTCCCGAAATATATTCCGGGCATTGCAAGCTTTGACAATGCCGGCAAGGCGTATATCAGAGCGGATTCCACACATATCCAGTATAAGGACGATTCGGGCAGCTGGCAGGTGGTTGACCTTGAAACGGTTGTACGCCCATACATCGGAACGATATATGATACAAGGGTATGGGACAGCGGCGCATGGGAGGAGAATGTTATCCGCTTTGACAAGGACGGCTGGGCATATGTACTCGTTGGCGCGGCAGGAGAGAATTTCCTATTCTATTCCAAGGACGGTATGAACACCTGGCAGGGAGTAAGGCTGTATCAAACGGTGAAAGCACTTCTCGGCAGCGGCTGCACGGCTAAAATGTTCACAAGCGCACGATTTGAGCATATTGACGGCGGAAATACGAGTGCAGCCGACAAGCCGCCTGTGATACTGCTTCATCAGGGAGAGGGCAGTGAGGCATACGGCGGATACCTGCTTATCCCGACAAAGAATGATGCAGGTGAGCTTGAGTTCTCAGCGTTTAAATATGCCGACAGCTGTATTTCTCCGGCATACCACACCGGCGACGGAAACTCGGTTGTAACAAGCGGAAACTATGCGTATATCGTCTATGGTGATCCGAATGATGAAACCACCGAAATCGGACTAAACGGCAATTTAACATATGATTATAACGGCGCGACCTATCAGTATAAATATGGAGTTCCTACATATATAGTAAAGTACGATATGGTGAACGGAACATACACAAGACAGTTTTTGGGCTATGCAGGCGCGAAGAGTGAAACTGTAGATTCCGATTACACAACACACGATACACATAACTGGCCGGGGATCGCAATAGATAATGATGGCTATCTGCATGTTATTATGAACGGTCACCATCACCCCGTTTGCTACACCAAGTCAAAAAATACCAACGACATAACCTCTTGGGAGGACATTCAGCAGATAGGAAACGGCAATATAGTTATAGATTCATCAACAAAGGATTCCAGCAAAATGCGGCATTCCTACGGCGCTCTGATGGTGGATAAGAACAATAATGTCTATGTTATGACGCGCGACGCATCAAGAGGCTATCGTTTTGATACATCGATCTATACGAAGACTTCGTGGACCACAAAGGAATGGGATTGGTCGAAATTTAGTTATGTAACAACGACTCATTACGGCTGGGTATACACTCCTATTGTGGAGCGATTAACCCCGTATTATGAGGTTGCAAGACAGAAAATTTCCTATAATCCCGCAGAGGATAGCTTGTATGTATTCTATTACGCGCAGTCTACCTACGGTCAGTTCTTCAGAGATGAGCTGGACGCACAGGTATTTTCAAATCCGGAATTTGAGAGAACCATTCTCACCACCTGCGATAACGGAGAATGGCCGCATGGGGTGTCTGAGGGAGTAGTTGTTGATGGCGTAAGCAGTGCATACACGAACACCTACCTTGACAGTATAGCTGCGGGACGCGACGGAGTTTTAGTGAAGGCTGCCGGAGTGGGCTCGGGATTTATCCAGAATACCGGTACGGCAGGACCGGAGTTTAAGCTCATTGAAACCGCCGAGGTTAAATAAACATATTATCCGGCGAGTAAGGAAATTCCACGATATTTCACAAAACAATTTGAGCCATTTCACTTTTTGGTGGATATTTCACAAATTGTAGGTTTACATTTTGTTCATATCTATAATATAATTTTATCATACAAACCAAGGGAGGAATTGTGATGAAAAAATCATTTAAGAGAGTATGCTGTGCAGCGCTTGCACTGTCAATGGCATTAGCCGCGATGACAGGCTGCTCAAAGAAACAAAATTCAGCGGAGGTGGATGTGACCGCTGCAAAATACGGAACAACATATCCGCTTGACGCAAACGGAGATTCGCTCGATTTGTGGATTATCAACTCGGTACATCCCAATTACAGCTCGTATGCCGATATGCCTTTCTATCAGGAGGTTGAAAAGAAGACCGGCGTTAAGCTGAATATTAAGGGCCCTACAGGCGGTCAGTTTGAGGAATCCTTCAATCTTATGATTGCCTCCGGAGAGCTGCCTGATATCATTCTTTATGACTGGGCGGACAAGAAGGTTGCCGGCGGACCCTCAAAGTACATAAAAGAGGGGTATATCCTCCCGCTGAATGACATCATAGACGCTTATGCGCCGAACCTTAAAAAGTGCCTTGCAGAAGACCCTGAAATTGACAAGGACGTTAAAACAGACGACGGCTTATACTATGTATTCCCCTACTTTAACAGCGAGCAGCCGGCGCCATATGCAGGACCTGTCGTGAGAGAGGATTGGCTTGAGTACTGCGGATTAGAGGCGCCTGAAACGGTTGACGACTGGTACAATATGCTAAAGGCGTTCCGCGACAAGAAGGGCGCAACCTCGCCGCTTATTTGGACGGACTGGCTGTTCGAGTTCACAGGCTTTTTAAGCGGCGCTTACGGCACACAGCAGGCATACTATCTCAATGAAGAGGGTAAAGTTGAGTACGGTCCTGCTACCATGAAGTGGAAGGACTATTTAACAACGGTCAGCAAGTGGTATGCTGAGGGACTTATTGACAAGGATATAGCTACTCTTGACTCCGCAACCTCCGACAGTAAGATTGTCGGCGGCAAGACCGGAGCGTTTATCGGCACGGGCGGCAGCATTGGTACATACAAGCCGATGCTTGCCGAGGTGGATCCGAATGCTAAGCTTCTTGCGGTTCAGGAGCCTGTTTTAAACAGGGGCGAAACGCCTGAATTCGGCATCTGCGATAACAGATATTCCGGACTTATGTCCTCTGCTATTACCGCGGACTGCGACAATGTTGAGCTTGCGGCTAAATTCCTTGATTTCTTCTACAGCGAAGAGGGCAGAATGCTTGCAAACTTCGGTATCGAGGGCGTTACCTACAATATGGTTGACGGCTATCCCAAGCTTTCGGATATGGTTGTGAACTCGGAGGATATTCAAAACACTATGGACGAATACAGCAACAGCGAGTTCTCTATAGTTGACCCGAGATACTACGAGCAGAGAATGATTTACCCCGAACAGAAGTATGCAATCGGGCTCTGGGGCAAGACAAATGCTGCCGCGCATAAGCTTCCGGTGCTTCTGCCGACACAGGAGGAGTCGGACGAGCTTACAAAGTACACCACGGATATAGAAACCTATGTTGAGGAAATGTACATCAAGTTTATGATAGGCACTGAGAGTCTTGATAACTACGACGCATATCTTGCACATCTTGACGAGCTGGGTATGCAAAAGGCTCTTGAAATTTACAACACCGTATACGACAGATATAAGAACAGGTAATCGGTGTTCACAATTTGGAGGAACTCATGGCTAAAGCAACAAAAAGGACATCAACGTGTGTCGCCGGGCGGGGGCTCGGCGGCACTATAAAGCGGGATTTTCAAAAGAATAAGGTAAAATATTTGATCGTTGCGCTGCCTGTGCTGTTTTACATACTGTTTTACTATGTACCGCTTTACGGAGCATTAATTTCCTTCCAGGACTACTCGCCTCGTATGGGTATGCTGGGCAGTCCTTGGGTAGGATTTAAGCATTTTATAGATTTCTTTAAAAGCGACAACTTTGGCAGAATAATTAAAAATACCTTTGTTCTGAGCGGTCTGGATATTTTAATTTCCTTTCCGCTGCCGATAATTTTTGCCATTCTTCTCAACGAGGTAAAAAATACGGCATTCAAGCGTACTATCCAGACGGTATCTTATATGCCTCATTTCATCTCGTTGGTTATTGCGTGCAGTCTTATCAAAAACTTCTGTGCGTATGACGGCTTAATAAACGGATTCATTGCAAAGCTGGGCTTTGAACCCTATTCAATTCTTCAGGATCCCGCCTCATTTAAGTGGGTGTATGTAATTTCAAACGTATGGCAGGAGATGGGCTGGAACAGCATTCTGTTTATTGCGGCGCTCGGCGGCATAAACGAGGAGCTTTATGAGGCGGCGGCATTGGACGGCGCGGGCAGACTTCGCCAGACATGGCATGTAACATTGCCGGGCATTATTCCTACAATTATGATAATGCTCATTATGCGTGTCGGTCAGGTGCTCACCGTAGGCCAGGAGAAGATACTGCTTTTATACAATCCGGCAACCTATAAGACTGCCGATGTAATTTCTACATATATATACCGTAAGGGACTTCAGGACTTCGACTGGAGCTATTCCTCTGCGGTGGGACTTTTCAACTCGGTCGTTAACTTTGTATTCCTGATCGCAGCAAATCAGATAAGCAAGAAAACCACCGAAACAAGTCTTTGGTAATGGGGGGTGACAGAGAACATGAGAAAAACTTCGGCAAGCAGGAAATTATTTGTGATATTAAATGTGATATTTATGCTTGTGGTGATTATCACCTGCCTGTATCCTATACTGCACGTTATATTCGCGTCATTTTCAAGTGCGGGAAAGCTTATGAACGTATCGGGACTTCTTTTGCACCCGGTAGGCTTTTCAACTGCGGCGTATGAGGCTATTTTTTCAAACACCGTTATCTTAAACGGCTATAAGAACACGCTTTTTATACTCGTTGTCGGGACAAGTATAAATATGGTAATGACGATTGCCGCCGCTTATGTGCTGTCCTCCAAGGACGTATTTTGGAAGCCGTTTATAATGATGCTTATCATTATAACGATGTATTTTCAGGGCGGATTGATACCTACATATTTGAATATTAAAAATCTCGGTCTTTACGATACACTTTGGTCTGTAATATTGCCGGTTGCAATAAGCTCGTATAACTTGATTATTATGCGTACCTATTTTATGGGCATACCGGACAGCCTGCTTGAATCCGCAGAGCTGGACGGCGCCGGTGATTTTACAAAAATACGCCATATTGTATTACCGCTTTCAGGACCTATAATTGCCGTTATGATACTGTATTACGGCGTCGGGCACTGGAATTCGTGGTTTACTGCAACAATGTATATAAGCTCCAAGGTCAAGCAGCCTTTACAGGTAATACTTCGTGAGATTCTTATACTCAACGAAACAAACGCCATGAAGGGCGGCGACAACGGCCTCAACATCAGCGAAACGATCAAATACGCCACAATAGTGGTGGTGATGATGCCGATACTTATTATATACCCGATGCTGCAGAAATACTTCATCAGCGGCGTTATGGTAGGTGCAGTAAAAGGCTGAGAAAGGAAGGTAAGGAATGAAGATAAAAAGAACATTGTTGCTTGTATCGCTTATTGCCGCGCTTGCACAAAGCGCTTATGCGGCAGACATTGAAAGCTCCGACACAAGCTTCACCGTAACCGGTACCGAAACAGCCGGCGCAGAGGTCAGATTAAGCATTTTTGATAAAGCGGGCAAAATGCTGTGGATTGATTCACAAAAAGCCGGGGAGGACGGAAAATATTCCTTCAGCTTTGAATTTGACAAGCCCGATGAAAAAGCAGAGTATGACCTGTATCTAAACGGCGCATCACAGAAGCTGATTCTTCCCGGAAATGCAGATGCGATGCAGGAAATAGCCGCTGCCTCGGACGATACAGCACTTGAGGCGAAGCTTTTGGAATATGCAGACAGATTCGGCTATGATTTTGCCGACTGGCAGTCGGTGTCTGCCGGACAGCAGTCAGTACGCAACAGCATATTTAAGACGCAGCTTTCATCAGACGGCGTGAAAAAGGCATATATGTCGGCTGTCGGTATTGCAAAGTTCAATGATGCGGCTGTAAGCAAGGACAGGGGTGCGGCAGAGACCGCTTTAGTAAAGTTTGGCGATGATATTGGCGTGACAGTAACTGCCGATAAAGCAGGCGCGCTGACAAATACCCAGTTCGGCAATCTGATAGTAAAAATGATGTCGAAAACCTATACAACGCAGTCTGAATTCCGGACGGCATACACCACGGCAAGAACCGACGTAACAGCCGTCACAGAAAACGGAGGCGGAGGAGGCAACGGTGGCGGCAAAGTAACAGGCGGCAGCAGCACCGCAAGCACATCAAGCCCTGCGATAGTAGGCGCGCCGGTTGAAAAAACCGAACCGTTCACCGACTTAGACGAGGTAGACTGGGCAAAGGACAGCATTTTGAGCCTCTACAATAAGGGTATTGTATCCGGCAAGGGTTACAAGACATTTGCTCCGAATGATGATGTTAAACGCGAGGAGTTTGTGGCAATGCTGGTAAGAATGCTCGGACTTGAAGCAACCGAGAGTGTGGATTTTACAGATGTTGCAGAGGACGCATGGTACAAGGCGGCTGTTGACGCGGCATTTGAAAACGGCATAATCAGCGGCATTTCCGAAACAAGCTTCGGCTCCGGTATGCCGGTAACGCGCGAGGACTGCGCGGTGATTTGCAAAAACGTGCTTGAGCTTTACGGCGCAGAGCTTTCCGAAGAGAGTGCAGAAGCCTTTGCGGACGATGAATATATTGCAGACTATGCAAAGAAAGCTGTTTACCAAATGCGCAATGCCGGCGTAATATCCGGTGTGGGCAATAACAGCTTCAGCCCGAAATCCCCATGCAGCCGAGCGATGGCGGCAAAAATAATTGATATGCTTGGAGGAATGGTATGATGAAAAAAATTGTATGTGCGGCGCTGTGCGCAGCCTTCCTTGCAAGCGGATTTTCGCTCCCTGCGCTTGCAGAGGAACCCGTTGCCGCTGCTGAGACAATTTCAAGCCGTCTTATCTTAGGCATGGGTGTAATCGATAGTGATTATGACTATGAGAAGAATGTTACAAGGGCGGAGTTTGTAGACCTTGTTATCCGCACAACCGACACGGGACACTTTACAAGCAAGATTCCGTACACAGATGTTGACGCAAAAAGCGAGTATTATGACAGTATTTCCGCGGCGTACAATATAGGAATAATTGCAGAGTCGGAGTTCTTCCGCCCGGATGATGAGATAACCGTCGGCGAAGCGTCTGTCATTTTAAGCGCACTTTTGGGTTATAAGCAGTACGTTGAGAGCGCAGGTGGTACGATTACCGGATATATGCAGAAGGCGTCCGACTGCGGTATACTTGACAGCGTAAGCAAGGGCGCACAGGACAAAATAAGCGGAGCTGCTGCGATTGTGCTTTTAACTAACACGCTTGAAGCAAAGGTTGTGGCACAGCAGGCAGGCAATTCCTTTGAGATAACCGACGTAAGCTATATGAGCGAATACCTTGACATTTTCAAATCAAAGGGTATCGTAACGGCTGACGGCGCTATGGACTTTGATTCCGACATTCCCGGGGATGGTAAGGTCAAAATAGACGGAGTCGAATACGATTATGACGGCATAATGAGCGGTGCAATAGGAAAATACGTTGAGTTCTACTATAAAGAGCATGATGACGGCACGCTTGAGCTGCTTGCGTATGAGGAAAAGAACAGAAACATAGTATATACCTTTTTCTCAAGCCAAATATCCTCTGATACAACAAGCTCAAACTTTGTTACCGAGGATAGCAACGGCAGAAAAAAGAGCTATTCGATCCCGCTTGATGTAAAGGTTCTTTATAACGGCACTTCAAAATTTGGCTATACTGCATCTGATCTTCGCCCGCAGGTGGGGAGTGTTACCCTTATAAGCAACGACGGTGACAACAAGACCGATGTTATTATTATAAATGATTATATGGTTGCGGCAGCCGCTTCGGCAAATGCGGACGCAGAAACAATATCCTTCAAATATTATGACCTGAGAGATAGGTCGCAGCCTAAAAAGATAGACCTCAAAAACTATGAGCGATATACAATAATAAAAAACGGAGAAAAAATAGGTCTTGGCGATATAAAGGAATGGGATGTCCTGCACATTGCTGAAAACGCCGCAAAAACCGCTGTTACGATTGTGGTATGCGACCGGACCGTATCCGGAGAGGTTAAATCTATAGAAATTGACGATAATGACACCTTTTGGATTATCGATGGAATAGAATACGGCGTATCCGCAGGCTATTGCGATACAGATGCAACGGTAAAGATCGGTACAAAGGGTATGTTCTATCTGGACATTGAGGGCAAAATTGTATTTACTGACACCTCTACAACACAAAAGAGTAATTATATGATACTCTTAAAGGTCGGATATGATGACGAAATAGAGAAGGCTTTTGTAAGAGTTTTCACACGCAACAATACTACGCAGCTTATCTATTGTGCGGATAAGATTAAGATAAAGGGTTATATTGCAGCTGAGGGCGGACTGGCGGAAAGAAGCTATAAGGAAGCTGCGGACATACCGGCTGTTATAGAAAATACCTATTCAAATGTACTTTACAATCCTGTTTTGGTTGAGGTGGACGAGAAGGGTGAGCTTAAAAAGCTGACCGTTCCTTATGATAAATCCTCGATTAACGGCTATAAGGGGTACGATAATGATAATTTCACGCTTGATAAGTATGCTGTAAGCCAGGGCTTTATGTACAGCTGGGCAAACGGCTGCTATTTCCCCGGCACAACGCCGATATTCATCATTCCGAGACCGGCAGACGCAACGGCGATTGATAAGAAAACGGAGATTATGCAGGATCCCGATAACTATACCGCCACAACCTTTGATGCCGAAATCGGCAGAGATACTACCGAAGAAACAAGAAACTATGCAAAAATTTATGATATTGATAAATTCAACACACCGAGTCTTATGACCTTTGAGGAGGAGTACACCGTGGTTGAGGATTCGTCAGATTCGGAAACCACGGCGTATAACGAATTTATGGTTGTAACCAAAAACACCATTACGCTTGATGACGATGATGTGGCGAGAAGAAAGATATGCGGCTACTATAAGGGCAACTACGCAGAGTATTGGGTTAAGGACGAAACAGTCGTAAACGTAAGCGGTGTAGACGTAGGCACAACCGGCACAAATCATGCTTGCCTGCCCAATAACGCAGCGGAGCGTATGTTCGGCTTTACCGGCGGCACGAAAAAGTTTACCATCTGGGGCAACACAGGCAA
>CAMFCK010000002.1 GCA_945948775.1 uncultured Clostridia bacterium | reverse complement strand
ACGAAAAGGAAGAGCTTGTCAGAGTTGTATACAGCGAATTATCTGAGGGAGTAAACAACTTTTCGGCATTGGCGGACGGTGCTGTGACTGCCAAGGTTATGGCATGGGACTTCGAGCTTACACCGCAGATCAAATGCGTCACTATGAATAAAGAGCAGAGCAAAAACTTCATTTATGCGTCCACGGATGCAGGAACATTCGGGAAAGGAACCTACTCGAGACCGTACACCTTGGAGAAGGCACTGGAAAAAGCGAAGAATCTGACCGGCGATGTTTACGTTATGCTAAAGGCAGGAACCTATAATATCAGCTCCGCACTGGAATTTACCGCCGAACATTCCGGTAATGACGGAAATGTGATATACGCTTCATATGGCGGTGAAAACGGAGAAAAGGCGGTAATAAGCGGCGGAAAGGAGATAACCGGCTGGGAGCTTTACGATTCATCGAAAAATATATATCGCGCAGCGGTGAGCGATGTCGAAAATTTCAGACAGCTGTATGTAAACGGAGTGCGTGCTGTGCGCGCAAGAGAAAATACAGTGCCGAAGATATTAACCACCGGCGATATGGGATATACCATGAATGATACTTCGCTGCTTGACGTTGGCAATATCTCAGACGTAGAATTTGTATATTACCAGGAATGGACAAATCCGAGATGCGGCATTAAGAGCGTTGCGGATAACGGCGACGGAACTGTTACGGTGGAAATGTCGGACTATTGCTGGAATCTGTTTTTGAACAAAGAGCATTTGATTCCCGGTGCGCCCGCTTTTATCGAAAACGCATATGAATTTATAGACACACCCGGCGAGTGGTACTATGATAAAACACAAAAGTATCTGTACTATATGCCGAGAGAATCCGAGGATATGTCAACGGCGCAGGTTATAGTGCCCTGCCTTGAAAAGCTGGTAGATATTCAAGGAACTGCAGAGTCAGACGTAGCTAATATAACCTTCAAAAATTTGGAATTTGCATATTCAACATGGCTGTATCCCGATACATACGGATATTCCGACGCACAAAGCGGAAGAATCAGAGACGGAAAGGACATAGTGCCTGCCGCGGCTTTTGAGGTGATGCATACCGATAATGTAAATGTTGAGGACTGCACCTTCACAAAGCTTGGCATGAGTGCGGTGAATATGCTGTGGGGGATAAAAAATTCTCACATAACCGGCAGTGAATTTTCCGATTTGTCCGGTTCGGGGATGTATCTGGGTATGCCGTACAAGTATGATGACAGCATGGACAGCAGCCTTACGCTGTGCCGTAATATAAGTGTGAAGAACAACTATATTCACGATATAGGAATAGACTATAATTCATGCGTACCTATAGCGACGATGTTTATGTTTGATACGGATGTAAGCCATAATGAAATAGCTGATGTCCCGTACAGCGGAATACACGGAGGCTACGGCTTTAATGTAACAATGACAGGTCTGTCGTACAGCAATAACTATATCCATCGCGTCCTGAACGGAAACCTGTTTGACGGAGGGTCGATATACGTTACGGGAAAAACGGGAGGAACAAAGGAAAATCCGAATATAATAAGCAGAAACTACATAAAGGAGCAGCTTGCGGCTCATGGCGGCTTGTATACCGATAATAATTCCAGCGGTTGGAGAATGACGGATAATGTTATAGACTATTCCATGATCAAGAGCTGGGGAACGCATAAAATCAAGTGGCTGCTTTCCATCGCAAGCGGAAACAATTACGCTGAAAACAACTACACAACAACCGATGCATATGAGTTAAGCACGGCAAAGCTTGAGGATCCCGATAACGATCCGGGAGTGTTCATCACAAACCATCACGTTTATCCTGATGCGGACTGGCCGGCAGAGGCTCTTTCAGTTATCGACAATGCAGGACTTGTTGAAAATTATTCTGCAAGGCTGGTGGGCAAATATCAGTTTACCAAATCCGCAGAGGAGGAAATAACGGTTAAACGCGGTATGACTAAGCCCTTGCCTCTTTACGGCGAAGGAGGCAAGAGCGGTGTGATCAAGGCGGAGAATATCGCATACGGTGTCTGCGACACGGCTGACGTTGCCGAGGTTGTAAACGAAAACGGCACATGGAAGATAGAAGGCAAGAATGCAGGCAATACAACGGCAAATATCTATACCGTTACCGACGGCTGCATCAAGTGTACAAGGATAAGGATAAACGTATATTAAGCAACAGTAAAAAAAAACACAGCAAGGAGGTATGTGATTGATGCTGAGAAAAAAATGGCTTGCCCTACTGACAGCGCTGGTGCTCTTGCCGGCAGGAACACAGGCATATGCAAAAGCGTATGCAGGATATCCTTTCACATATGAGGATTTTGAGGACAAATCAACCGACTCGGTCGTTTTTGCAAATGCCGAGTACAAGATATACGAGCCGGGTTATGCAAACAGCACCGCTGCGCTGAAGGTAAAAATGACGGGCAACAGCCAGGTAGTAACCTTTCCGATAGATTTCCGGTCAGGAGAGACCTACGTACTTTCCTGCCGGGTAAAGCCGTTGGTTGATACTGTGGCAACAAACGTAGGATTTTATATGTATTTTAATGAAAAGCTTGAGGACGGAACAGCCGGAAAAAGCGAAGGCTATAATTCAGCTGTAGTATCCGGGCTGACGCTGAAAAAGGATAGGTGGACGCAGGTAAAGACAAGGTTTACCTTTGACGGAAAGGCATGGATTGTCGGAGCGGGAAAGCAGATGGAGGTTGTTGGAAACGGAAGGGTTGAGATCCGGTTTGCAAACGGAAACCTTGAGAACATAACCGGCGGACAGGATTTTGAATATTTGCTTGATGATGTGTGCATTGAGCCGGAATTTAAGCTGTCGGAGGTCCCTGATAAATCGAACGAACCGGAGGATTTCGGCGGACTGGTCGAGGGAGGAAGCTTTGAGGGCAAAAAGCTCAGCGACGCATGGGAGCAGGAGGAGGTAAGCGCAGTTCTGACAGATGGCGGTGCCGAAAATACGGATAAATCGGTAAGGATTATCGGCAGCGGCACGCTTAAGCAGAGGGTGCCTCTTATGTATTCGCATACATACAGCTTTAAATGCAATATAAAGGGCAGCGAACAGAGCACCGGGAAAATGGCTTATCTTACTGTGGACAGAGACGGCGCAAAGGAAGAATTTGAGCTGGGAGCTGTTTCGGCGCAATGGCAGCGCTTTGAGCTTAGCTACTATAATCCGCGTATGACCGATGATAGGAGTGAGCCGTATATATACGTAACCGTCAGGGACGCGCAGGATTATTTCCTTGATGAGATATCGCTTGTGAGCGAAAAGGGAGTTATCCATGACGGCAGCTTCAGCGGCGATACCGACACATACTGGTCTGCGCACAATGCTGACGCACAGATAACTGATGATATACCGTCCGGCGAATGCAGCGCTGTGCATTCAATGCACATAACGCAGGTTGAGCGGAACGGGCATGTATATCAATATGTATATATGGAGCCGCAGACCAATTACAGGCTGTCGTTCTGGGCGAAGGGCTCGTCTGCAAGCGGGCTGAAAATCAAGCCGAGGATAGAAACAACGGACGGAGCTTCGGCGGTAACTTTTGATATAACGGACGATTCGCTTGTGTTCTCAGATGAGTGGGAATATTATGAGGTCGAATTTACAACCGATGCAGAATGTAAATATCTGCCGAAGTTCTATTTTCTGACCTCCTCCTCACTGAAGAAAACCGACTTTTATCTGACGGATATAAAAATTGAAGAAATTTCCGGCAGTGGAGAAGGCGAAATTCCGGACGATGATAAAATATATGATACCCCGGAAATCAGAAATGCCGATTTTGAAGGAATTCCGGTTGAGGGCAGAGACATAAGCATATACGCTGAATATCTCGGAGAAAATCCGCAAACCGGGCTTGTGCAGGTGTTCAAGCAGGCAGATGACGGCGGCTGGGCAAGCGTAATGACGAGCGAATTTGGCACAGTGCCGGCGGTGTATACAGTAAAGGCGGCTGACGCAGGGCAAAAGCTCAAATTCAGAATCGTGCCTATGGACCGTACCGGAGCGGTAGGAGGCTACCGTGAAAAGGAGATCGGCACGGCGGTAAAGATTGTTGAGGCTTCTGCTGCATTTACAACCGGACTTGACGCTGCGGTGCAGGCAGAAGCGGAGGTCACAAACTATGCTGACGAACAAAAGAACATCGTCGCAATGCTGATGCTTTATGATAAGGATAATACATGCGCAGCGTCGGCATACAGCAGCGGAGCAACATATATGGGCATACCGCTCAGGCTGACTGTAAGTGCGGAAAATGGCGGCAGTGCGGTCAAGGCAAAGCTGTTTGTGTGGGAGGGTACGAGCGATATCCAAACCTCAATGACAGCGATTATAAAAGCGATAGAAATAAATAAGTAAAGATGTGTTCAAAGGAACATATTATATAAAAAATCTTAGGAGGAGAAAGCGATGAAAAAAATCATTAGTTTTATCTTATCTGCGGCAATGCTGCTGTCATCATTGACAATGCTGCAGGTACAGGCAAGCACCCAGCTGCCTGAGGCGGCGGACGGCAGCTTTGACGTTGCGCTGTTTGGCAATACGCATCCGAGCTTTTATGTGGACTCAAACAAATGGATGACAACACTTATAAGCAAACTCGGTGCAAACAGGGTAGGCAATTTCGGTAATTTTAATATGCCGAATGCAATCCCTAATGTAGGGAATCTGTGCAACAGTAATGCGGAATTGGTGCTTATTGATACCGCGATTGTTCGCGACGGAGGAGTCGGCAGCGGATATATTGATGTAAAATATCTTGAGGGTATCCTGATGTCGTTGGCAAACAAGGAAAAGCGCCCATATGTGGCTCTTATCGATCCCGTCAATGCATCTCTTGAGAATGATGCGCCTGCTTATATAAGCGACCTTGCAAACGCTTACGGCGTTCAGGAAATCAAGCTTTCAGAGTCGGGCATAACGGCGGCGGGCTTTACTGGCGGAAAGGCAAACGATTCCGCATATGAGCTTTTTGCAAGCTATGTGCAGGAGAAGCTGACATATACTCAAATTACAATGCCGGATGCGTCTGCAAAGGTATCAAATGCGTCCGCAGCAATTGCAGTACAGAACATTTTTAGCGGTGATATAACAAACGAAACAAAGGTTATTGAATTCAGCGGAAGCCAGCTTTTTATAAAGCTGACAAACAATGACAGTTCAACTACCGAAGCTCTGCAGGTATACATCGATGGTAAATCATACGGCACACTTACCAATTTAGGCGGTATGGCATATACAACCTGTGATTTGACAGATACACCGCACGTTCTTGTTCTTACCGCAACGGAAACGGTAAAGGTTGACGGTATATATGCAAGGGATGCGGCGATCTCCGGAGATTCCGTAGGCATTGGCTTTGAGGATAATTATATAAATGCTGTAGGAAAGACCAATGTAACGGCAGAGCTGGTAAATGACGCAGCAGACTCAAGTGCACATGCATTAAAGGTAACAACAACAGCAACCAACGGTGAAATTACTGTTCCGGTCAATCTTAAGGTCGGAAAGAAGTACACTGTAACGGCAAAAATCAAGCCGACTGCCGTACCGGACGGAAACAGCAGCGATCTGCTTGTTAATCTGTATCAGCTCCCTAAGGACAGCAATGGCAACCCGATCTCAGGTACAGCATGGACAACCAACTCTATCTCCGGATTTACTTTAAATGAGTGGAAAACTGTTTCAACAACCTTTACAGTAGCGGATACTGCCAATATCGGCGGCGGCAATACAACAGCTGTTACCGGCTACGGAAACATTGCCTTCAGGTTCGGTAACGGAAATGTGGGAAATGTCGGCAATGAGATGATTATTGATGATATTACCATAACACCTGTATATGAAGAAAGCTCAGAGTATTTCGATTCGTTCAATATCAGCTTTGATGATGAATCCTATGCACCGGCTACAAGTATTGTAGTAGGAAATGGCAATTATTCATACATTGACGACGATAAGGGCGGCAAGGCTTTAAAGGCTCAGGATCTGTGGGGTGGTCATGAATTTATAAGGGTAGAAAATTTCCTTATGCGTCCTAACTCTGTATATAAAATCCATTACAGAGTAAAGGGAATGACAGATGCTACAGTTGGCAAATATATGCGCCTTATCGTAGACAGAAATGGCAAGCATAAAGACAAGAGCGGTGCCGATGCTAAGAGTCAGCCGTTCGGCGGCAACTATTTATGGCCGGACAATGCACTCCGGCTTACGACCGATTGGCAGGATGTTACCTATTATTATAAAACCTCAGACGGCAAGGTTACAGATGAAATGGGATGGGCGAATTTGTATTTCAGATTCAGCGCAGACGGTTTGGTAAACAGTAAGCTCGAAAGCAACATAATAATCAGAGTGGCTATAGATGATTATTCGATTGAGCCGGTATCTGTTCCGGCAGGAGCAATGTTCAGCGAGGGACAGCTCCCCGGAAAGAACAGCGCGACCATTGCAGTTGATGATAGCGACAATAATGTACTTAACGTAACGCAGAGCGTTGCCGAGAACGGTACAAACGATTTAGTATTCGGCATTCCTTTTGAAAAGGGCAAAAAATATACTGTATCCTTTGATGTTAAAGGTACCCAGGGAATGACAGTACGGACTATTGCATTTGCACCGTTTAACGGTAATAACTATTGGCCTACTGCAAATGAATTGGCAATTTCCGACGAATGGCAGACATATACTGCAACGGTTGATTACGCTCCTGTGGAATATGTATATCCCCAGCTGCTTTTAAGAGCTAAAAATCCGGGTACATACAGCATTAAAAATGTAAACTTCAGGGAGGTAAAGACCGACGGTATAGCAAGCATTACCGCGCCGGCAGAAATCATAAGAAATACATACACAGCCTTCACATTTACTGACAACTCCGCATCAAGCGCAGGATATGTATACAGAATATACGCTAAAAATGCTGCCGGAAATAAGGTAATTTATTCAGACGGTACAACTACCTCGCAGAAGGCAGGCTTTACAGCAGCAGCTCCTGTCGGAACGGTTCTTTATGCCGAAGTGGCGCCAGTTTCCGCAACAGGCGAAACAGGCAACTTTGTTGAAAAAGAGCTTGGCACCGTTACGACAACGATTCAGCTGTCAATTTCTGCAAGGATTCATCTGAATGCGGAAGACAAGCTGCAGGCAGATGTAACTGTTATGAATGATGCAAGGCAGAGAGAGGCTGTTATATACATAGCGCAGTATGATGCGAATGACAAGCTTCTTGCAGTTATAATGGAAACAAAGCAGATTCCGGCATATGACGATAATATTTATACGGTTACAGCAGAATTAGATGATGGGGAAGTAGCCAGTGCAAAGGTTATGGTATGGAACGACAGCCTTACTCCGTACTGTGAGTATGCAGAGCTGCTCTAAAATTCGGACAATAGCAGAAAAGGTGAAAGGGAATCAAGACCCCTTTCATCTTTGTGCACAAGGAAAGGAATGGCAATAACAATGAAAAGAACAACAGCTATTTTACTTGCGTCATCAATGCTTGCAGCGGCGCTTTCCGGCTGCGGCGGCGCGCAGAAAAGCTCGGACGATAAGATGACGATCACATGGCTTGCTCCGTATAATCAGGGGGCATCTGAGGGAACAAATGCCGAAAAGCTTTTAGAAGAACAGTTCAATGTTGAAATAAAGCCGCTTTTCTATCCCAAACAAAATTATAACGATAAAAAGACCATGCTGCTTGCCGGGGGAGAAATTCCCGATATAATCTATGAAATGGACCCCAGCTATGTTGCAAACGATGTATCACAGGGCTTTTTGGCGCAGGTTGATTATTCTGCAATTGCCGAAAAGGCACCGTCGGTTTATGAAAATATCAACAATGAGGAGCCTAAAGCATGGCTCTATTCAAGAGTTGACGGTAAAAACTATGGTATTCCCAATTTTAATTATACCAATCAGCTGGGAAGACTTGGACTGTGGCGTGCGGATTGGCTGAAAAATGTCGGCATAGACAAAATCCCCGAAACGATTGACGAAATGCATGACGCACTTCTGAAGATAACAACACAGGACCCGGACGGTAACGGAAAAAATGATACCTACGGAATGTCGGGAGATATATCAAACTGGCATACTATGTTTTCTGAGGTGTTCGGCGCATACGGAGTGCTGCCGTACAACTGGATGAAACAAAATGACAAGGTAGTATACGGCGGCTTTGCAGACGGCATCACCGACGCTATCGATACTCTGGCACAGTGGTATAAGGAGGGAATTATTCATCCAGACTTTACAACAGACAATGTTTTTGACTCCGGAAAGGATAAGTTCTCCGGCGGCTCGGTGGGATATATAAACCAGAACGGCGGATACATAGATCCTAATGATACAGGATGCCTTGCCGCTGTAACAAAGCAGCTCCACCCTGAGGCTGACGTAAAGAGCAGTAAGTTTGTTAAGGGACCCAACGGAGACAGCGGCACGCAGTGTTGGGGATCTCCCTGCCATATAGTATGCTTCGGCGTTCAGGTTGAAAAGGACGAAGCAAAATTAAACAAGATTTTAGAAATCTTTGAAACGCTTATGACTGATGATGAACTGCTTAAGGAAGTTAAAATCGGCAAAGAGGGCGAAATATGGAATTACCGTGACGCATCAAAGGGCTTTGCAGGCGGAATTGAATTTGTTTCGCCGTATGATGACGGTACACAGCTTGCAAATGCAGGCTATGACCCTTCCTTTAACGCACCGTCATTCTTTGTACCGCTGACTCCGTCAAGAACGGTTTACGAGGAGTTTGTGCTTGAGGGTCAGGATGAGTTTATAGAAGAATATAAGCAGGCTGAAAACGGTCACACCGATTTATTTATCAAGCCAGATGTACTCCCCTCATCTGCGAAATATTTTGAAAATCTGAGAACTCAGCAGATAAATCTTATAGTCAAGGCGATCAAGGGAGAAATCACCTCTGCACAGTACCTTGAACAGTTTGGCACCATCTGGAAGAACGGCGGCGGTACAACTCTTGAAGAAGAAGCCGCAGAGCTTAATGCCGAGATGGATACCATAATTGAAGAAGTATGCACAAGGTAGGCTTGTTTACAGACGGCTGCGTATTGACCGCGGCCGTCTGTAAGCTACATTTTATAAAGGGCTGTATTTTATGAAAAATATATCAGAATTACAATTAAAAAATGACAGACCGGGCATTTTTACAATCTATAAAAAGCATTGGCCTCTGCTGCTGATGCTTTTGCCGGGCTTTGCTGCGTTGGTGTTGTTTAATTATGTTCCGATGTTTGGAATCCTTATTGCTTTTAAGGACTACAAGTTCATGAAAGGCATAATTGGCAGCGAATGGGTGGGTATGGAGCATTTTATTACGCTCTTTTCGCAGCAGAATTTCGGTCATGTAATAACAAATACCCTGTGGATAAGCATTATGAAGCTGATATTCGGATTCCCTATGCCGATAATACTTGCGTTGCTTCTTAATGAGCTGCGCGGTCAGAAGTTCAAAAATGCCGTTCAGACTTGTACATATCTGCCGCACTTCTTCTCGTGGGTTGTTCTGGCGGGTATATTCAAGATGGTTTTTGCAAATGCAGGACCTGTTAATGAATTGCTGAAGATTCTTGGCATGGACAGTGCTGACTTTTTCGGCAACGGGGGACTGTTCAGAGGACTTGTCGTAGGTACGGCGGTATGGCAGGGTGCAGGCTGGGGCGCGATAGTTTATCTTGCGGCTTTGTCGGGCGTGGACGAAACCCTGTACGAGGCGGCAACAATCGACGGCGCCGGCAGACTGCGTCAGGTATTCTGCATCAGTATCCCAAGCATAATCCCTACTATTATAACAGTATTTATCCTTAATCTCGGAAATGTACTTAATGCGGGCTATGACCAGATTTACAATATGTATAATCCGACTGTATACGAGGTTGCCGATATCATAGATACATATGTGCTGCGTGCATTGAGCGCGATGGATTACGGCGTTGGTACTGCCGCAGAATTGTTTAAATCCATAATAGGCTTTATACTTGTTATGGCGGCGAACAAGCTGACCAACAAAATGAGCGATAATGAGCTTGGCATAATGTGAGGAGGGATATAATGAAAAGAACAACAGGAGAAAAAATCTTTAATGTATGCAATATTATCTTTTTGCTGCTTTTCGCGTTTACAACGCTATATCCATTCTTGTATATGCTTTCTATCTCGTTAAGCTCGGCGGCAGAGGCTTCAAGCGGTGGATTTCATCTGTATCCGAAGGATGTTTCCCTTACCGCTTACAAGATGGTGTTTAAAAACGATAATCTGATCATTGCGTATGCCAATACCATATTCAGAACTGTTGCAGGAACGTTGCTCGGTCTGCTTGTAACCTGCTTTTACGGCTATGCTCTTGCAAGAGAGGAAACCCCACACAAGAGATTTTTCACGACAGTTCTGGTATTTACAATGCTTTTCAACGGCGGAAAGATTCCGACGTATCTGGTATTAAAGCAGTATCATCTTCTGGATAACAGATGGGTCTATATATTGCCTATGCTGATTTCGGCATATAACGTAATTGTATCAAGAGCCTTCTTCATGTCGATACCGAACAGCCTGAATGAGGCGGCAAAAATTGACGGCGCAGGAGAATTTAAGATTTTCTTCAAAATCATTGTGCCGCTTTCAAAGCCTATAATTATGACTATTGCACTGTTCCTTGCCGTCGCTCACTGGAACACATGGTATGACTCGCTTATGTATATAACCGACAATAAAAAGATTGTTGTTCAGGTCCTGCTGCAAAGAATTATCCAGGAAAGCGATGTGACGCTGATAACGCAGGGCATGATAAATCCGGACGCTACCGAATTTACCTCCTCGACAGTAAAGGCTGCAACGGTCATTGTTGCCATTCTGCCGATTTTGATATTCTATCCGTTTATTCAAAAGTATTTTACTAAGGGCATGATGATAGGCGCTGTGAAAGGATAAACAATATAATGATTGATTTTAAGAAAATAGAGATTATTACGTCGGACGGCGTCAGAGAAATGACAGCTTGTGGGGAGGATAAGTACTGCGCAGACGAAGCTTGTGTTGTAATCGGCAGGGACGGCGAGGTCTGTGTTACGGCGGAGAAAACAGCCGTATACAGCATTGTATGCACTGCGGATAATACATTTTTTACCGACGCCCTTGTTTTGGGCGATGCATGGGAAAGAGCCTATGGAGATCTACGCTGGGAAAAGCCGCGTGCTGACAAGGTGTATCCATGGTATTTTGTGGCATACGGCAAGGACAAGACCTGCTGTTTCGGCGTTGAAACATTGCCGGACGCGCTGTGCTCGTGGCAATGTGATGAACACAATATTATTCTTAATGTTGACATAAGAAACGGAACCGAGCCTATAACGCTTTGCGGACGCAGGCTCAAAGCCTGCCGGATAATTACGGCGGAATATCCGTGCGGACCGTTTGAGGCGCTGTGCGATTTCTGCCGGCGTATGTGTCCGAATCCGAGAATTGTTGAACGACCGGTTTTTGGCGGCAATGACTGGTACTGCTGCTACGGTGATAACTCCTATGAAAAGATTATGTTGCATACCAAGCGTATAGCGGAGTGTGCGCAAGGTCTTGCATATAAGCCGTATATGGTGATTGATGACGGCTGGGAGATATGCCATCATGAAAAGGGAAACGGTTATGAAAATTACAACGGCGGACCATGGAGATATGCAAACTCTAATTTCCGTGATATGAAAAAAACTGCCGGAGATATACAAAAGAACGGCGCTGTTCCGGGAATCTGGTTCAGACCGCTTCTGACCGCAGAAAAGTTTCCGGACAGATACTATCTGAAAAATGACGGAATAAAATATGTTTTAGATCCTTCTGTCCCGGAGGTTTTGCGGCATATAAGCGAGGATATAAACTGCATCAAAGATTGGGGCTATAAGCTTATAAAACATGACTTTTCTACCTTTGATATTTTCGGCAAATGGGGCTTTGAGCTTGAAAGCACACAGAATATAAGCTTTTTTGACAAGACGAGAACCACCGCTGAAATAATAAAGAGCTTTTATAAAGCTATAAGGACAGCCGCCGGCGATGATGTGCTTTTGATCGGCTGCAATACGATGAGCCACTTATCGGCAGGTATATTTGACATTCAGCGCACCGGCGACGACACAAGTGGCAACGATTGGGAGCGGACAAAAAAATACGGAATAAACACTCTGGCATTTCGTTTGCCGCAGCATAAGATCTTTTATCTTGCAGACGCAGACTGCGTTGGAATTACAAACAATATTCCGTGGCAAAAAAACAGGCAATGGCTTGATGTGCTTGCTAAAAGCGGCACACCCCTTTTCGTTTCAATCGCCGAGGACGCATATAACGAAGAGATAAAATAGGATATTAAAAAAGCCTTTTTAATAAACTCTCAGACAGATACTATCTCAGCCCCGATTGATTGGCTGGAAAGTATGCTGCCGCAAAAATGGCAGAGCAAATACGGCATGGATGAATACAACTGGTGAAAGGAACTACTATATGGATAAAATTATCGAGAGCAAAATTCTTGTGTCTTGCGAGATGCTGAAAAAGCTGTCGGAAAGAACAATTTTGGAAATTCCGGAGCTTAAATATATTCCTACAGATTATAAGTCCGGACAGCAGCTTCCGAAGGTCGATAAAACTTGGGATAGTCTCGGACGTACCGACAGAGTCTGCGGAAAAGACAAGCATTTTTGGTTGTTTACCGAGGTGGAAACGCCATCGGTCAAGGAGAATGAGCGGCTTGTTTTTCAGCTTACAACAGGCAGAGAGGGCGAATGGGACGGAACAAATCCGCAGGGAATGGTTTACCTTAACGGTGAGCTTGTTCAAGGGCTTGATATCAATCATAGGCAGGTGCCTCTTGAACCCGGAAAAAAGTACGAGATTATGATTTATTTTTATGTCGGCATGATCGAAAGCTATATCGATGTTTACGCTGATATAAAAAAGATTGATATTCCTGTAAGGGCATTATATTATGATATTAAGGTTCCGTATGATGCCGCGATGTGCTTTGATGATAAGGATTATGTGCATATTAAGACGATTAAGCACCTTGAGCAGGCGTGTAACCGGCTGGATTTTAGAGATGTATACAGCAGCGGATTTTACCGCAGTGTTGAGGTGGCAGGCAAATACATAAAAGAGGAGTATTTCAAAAAGGAATGCGGCAGCAGCGACGCGGTTGTAAGCTATATAGGGCACACGCATATAGATGTTGCATGGCTCTGGACGCTGGATCAGACCAGAGAGAAGGTACAGCGCTCCTTTGCAACGGTATTAAGCCTGATGAAAAGATATCCTGAATATGTATTTATGTCCTCTCAGCCTCAGCTGTACGAATACCTGAAGGAGGAAGCTCCTGAGCTTTTTGAGCAGGTAAAGGAAAGAATAAAAGAAGGACGCTGGGAAGCAGAGGGCGCGATGTGGCTTGAGGCTGACTGTAATTTGTCCTCAGGAGAAAGTCTTATAAGACAGATCATGCACGGAAAGCAGTTTATGAAGCAGGAGCTGGGCGTTGACAGTCACATACTGTGGCTGCCTGACGTGTTCGGCTACAGCGCCGCAATGCCCCAGATTATGCAAAAAACCGGCGTGGACAGGTTTGTGACCTCAAAAATAAGCTGGAATGATACCGACAGGGTACCGTATGATACATTCATGTGGCAGGGCATTGACGGAAGTGAGATTTTCACGCATTTTCTTACCGCCCAGTCGCACGAGGACTATAAAAAGGACAAGACTGAAACTACTTATGTTGTATTAGCCTCTCCGTCAATGAACTTAGGTACATGGGAGCGCTATCAGCAAAAGGAATACAATAATGAAACTATTGCAACCTTTGGCTACGGTGACGGCGGCGGCGGCCCGACCGAGGAAATGATAGAAACCGTACAGCGTATGGAATACGGTCTGCCCGGTATGCCTAAGGCACAAATGAGCTTTGCAGGCGATTTTTTAGACCGTGTAAAAAGTAATTTCGACAAAAACTGTAAGCTTATGGGGCGCACTCCAAAGTGGGTGGGTGAGTTGTATCTTGAATTTCACAGAGGAACATATACCTCTGTCGGAAAGAATAAAAGAAACAACAGAGAATGTGAATTTTTGTGCCAGGATACCGAAGCTTTGTCGGTGATAGGCAAGCTTTTGCTTGGGAAAACCTATCCGGCAGAGCAGCTTTACCGAAGCTGGCGGACAATTTTGCTTAATCAGTTTCATGACATTATCCCCGGCTCTTCAATTCATGAGGTATATGAGGCAAGCGACCGTCAGTATCTGAAATTAAAGGAAGAAGTTGGCGGTCTGAAAGAGGGTGTGCTGGAGGATATTGCCGGAAATGTAACGAAAAAGGGACAGCTTGTTTATAACCCAAACGCATTTGAGGTTTCCGGATATGTAAAGAACGGCGATTCGTATATCTATGCGGAGAATGTACCGGCTATGGGCTGGAGGGTGCTGGAGCACGAAGAGGTCTGCGGTGATGTTATTGTTTCGGACAGAAGGCTCGAAAGCGGGCATTACACTGTTCGATTTGACAGCGATATGAACATTATATCGATATATGATAAGGATAATGCGGTCGAAGTCGTGGAGGAAGGAAAAAAAGCAAATCAGCTTACGGCATTTGAGGACCGCCCGGAGCAGGGCTATGATAACTGGGAGATAAGCAGCTTTTACAAGCAGAAGAAATGGGAGATCAATGAGATAGAGAGCATAACTCCAATCATAGGAAACGGCTTCGGCGGATATGAGATAGTGCGCCCATATATGAGCTCTTTAATAAAACAAAGAATAATTATTTTTGCGCACAGCAGAAGAATAGACTTTGAAACAACGGCCGACTGGCATGAAAATCATATACTGTTAAAGACAATCTTCCCGACAACGGTTCATACAAGCAAAGCAAGCTATGACATTCAGTTCGGCAGCATAGAGCGTCCTACACATGAAAATACAAGCTGGGATAAGGCAAAGTTTGAAGTGTGTGCGCAAAAGTGGGGCGATTTGTCCGATGCCGGATACGGCGTGAGCTTGCTAAATAACTGCAAGTACGGCTACAGCGCGTCCGGAAGCGAAATGACCCTTTCCCTGATAAAGTGCGGTGAATATCCCAACATTCATGCGGATCAGGGAATCCACGAGTTTACATATTCGCTCCTTCCTCATTCCGGCGACTTCAGACAGGGAGGAACGGTAAAGGAGGCATATCTGCTTAACCGTCCGCTTGTAATGCGTGAGGCAGTCGGAGGCGGAAGTTTGAACGACAGCTTTTCGTTGGTGAATTGTGACTGTGAAAATGTAATCATAGAAACTGTAAAG
>CAMFCK010000001.1 GCA_945948775.1 uncultured Clostridia bacterium | reverse complement strand
GATTTGGGCACTGTCTCAACAGCCCGCCCGGCGAAATTGTAGTACCGGTGAAGATGCCGGTTACCCGCAACTAGACGGAAAGACCCCATGGAGCTTTACTGCAGCTTAATACTGAGATTCGGTAAATCATGTACAGGATAGGTGGGAGACTGAGAAACACGGCCGTCAGGTCGTGCGGAGTCATCCTTGGGATACCACCCTTGGTTTGCTGGGTTTCTAACCTGCGGCCGTGAATCCGGTCGGGGGACACTGTTAGGCGGGCAGTTTGACTGGGGCGGTCGCCTCCAAAAGAGTAACGGAGGCGCTCAAAGGTTGGCTCAGCATGGACGGAAACCATGCAATAGAGTGTAAACGCAAAAGCCAGCCTAACTGCGAGACTGACGAGTCGAGCAGTAACGAAAGTTGGAGTTAGTGATCCGGCGGTATGAGAGTGGAATTGCCGTCGCTCAACGGATAAAAGCTACCCTGGGGATAACAGGCTGATCTCCCCCAAGAGTCCACATCGACGGGGAGGTTTGGCACCTCGATGTCGGCTCATCGCATCCTGGAGCTGAATTAGGTTCCAAGGGTTGGGCTGTTCGCCCATTAAAGCGGTACGCGAGCTGGGTTCAGAACGTCGCGAGACAGTTCGGTCCCTATCTATCACGGGCGGAGGAAATTTGAGGAGAGCTGACCTTAGTACGAGAGGACCGGGTTGGACGTACCGCTGGTGCACCTGTTGTTCTGCCAAGGGCATAGCAGGGTAGCTAAGTACGGACGGGATAAACGCTGAAGGCATCTAAGCGTGAAGCCCCCTTCAAGATAAGATTTCCCATACTGCAAGGTAGTAAGGTCCCATGAAGACTACATGGTTGATAGGTCGGAGGTGTAAGTGCAGTAATGTATTGAGCTGACCGATACTAATAGACCGAGGGCTTAACCAATAGGTTAAGGGAGAGCGTAAGAGAAGAGAAGCCAAGAAGGCGAAGATCTGTCTAGAAGTTGGAAGCATTATTTAGTTTTGAGGGTACAAACAAAGCCCTAAGGATCCGGTGACGATAGCAAGGAGGAACCACCTGTACCCATACCGAACACAGAAGTTAAGCTCCTTCACGTCGATGATACTTGGCGGGAGACTGCCCGGGAAAGTAGATAGTTGCCGGAACTACCCGATTGTGAAAGCAATCGGGTAAAAGTATTCCTCAATAGCTCAGTTGGCAGAGCATGCGGCTGTTAACCGCAGGGTCGTTGGTTCGAGCCCAACTTGAGGAGCCAATGCAAAAAGGACATCATGTGATGTCCTTTTTGCATTTATTACACAAATTCGGCGGAAACCAACGACTCACAGCGGTTAATAGCCCTCCGAAGGAGTAGCTGTTACCGCAAGGGGAACGGAAACAGCCGCTGCCTGTGGCAGAAGAAGGCTGTGTTCTGTTCGTGCTGAAATGCAGAGCGATGCAAGCGACTGCTCCGCAGCGCGACAGCATTTCAAACTGAATGGTTCGAGTCAAGCTTGAGCATAAATACAGTCCAAGAATATGTCCGCACACCATTCTCATACTATCACAAAGAATTATTAAGATTCATTCAATTGTTTGGATATTATTTCCGTTTGTTTTTTCTGAGAGGGCACACCCAAGCCCATACTTGTTAAATCATACATGCTGATAATTGAGATTTCTTTATACAATGTTTGGGAGTCTGCATCTGTGTTAACAAATATTTCAACCGGTTCTTCGGAGGTTATGTCAAAGAAATTGTCCGAAAGTACAAAATCATGTCCGCTAAAATCAACGCAAACAGATTTTGCATACTTAGATGCTTTCAATCTAATTACTGTGTAGTCTCCCTTCTTTTCAATGGAATATATAATTTCGGGATTACAGTAGGAATAATACTTCGGCTTGGTAAATATCATGCTTTTTTCTGCAATACATTTTCCGTCATCATCACACAGCTTTACACAGACAAACCGATCGTTTTGGTGTCCTGTAATATATACCGATAAATCAGTGCTTAGCGCATCGGCAGCTGATAGAGCGGATACTTTGGCATCATACTCTGCATAAAAGAGAGTATTTAAACTGTTATCTTTGACAGCAACTTTAATTGAGCCGCAAAAGTCTGTGAGTGTTTCATTTGAAATATTCACGCAGAACTGCTCATTTTTTAAATAGATTGAAAGAAGTACCGGTGCATAAAATTTTTTAGCGGCGTAGTGCAGAGCTTTCCATCTTCCGAAGTAATCCACTGAAGAATGAGATACAACAGGCCAGCAATCGTTTAATTGCCAGTATAGTGAGCCCATGCATCGACCGCGGTTTCGTCTGAAATGCTCGACTGCTAATTTGATCATGTCTGCCTGCATAACTTGTGTTTCATATATTAATGAGTTGAAATCTGATGCATATGGGTACATTTCTGCACAGTAAAATAAAATTCTGCCATAGCCGTAGGAGCATTTCTGATGCGAGTCTATCACCTCGGAGAATGCATATATATCCTTTTCATTAGCGAAGGAATGAACTGTTTTTATGCTTGGTATAGATGAAAAACCGAATTCTGAGCAGAACCGAAAATGCTTATCAAGAAATTCACATGCAGGGTGATACGCATGCCAAATATCCCAATGATGTACATCACCGCGTGATTCATCGCCGGGATTATCAAAGCCACCGCCTGAAGAGGGCGAGGAGGGCCAGTAAAAGATTTGCGGAGCATACTTATCACATACATCGGGAAGGATGTGCTCAAATAAATTCAGGTAGTCCAGTTCGGTAAGACGGCTGAAATTTGTGTTCCAGTTCATAAGCCCATATTCTATTTCGTTATTTCCGCAAAGCAAACCGATGCATGCATGATGACGAATACGACGTAAGTTGTCTATTGCTTCGCATTTTATACTTTCTGCCATTTTGTCCGAAAGCACAGAGAAAAAGCATGCAAACATGAAGTCCTGCCAGACGATAATCCCGTTTTCATCGCATAAATCGTAAAATTCATCATCAGGATATACTCCGCCGCCCCATACCCGCAGAGTGTTGAAATTGGCATTTCGGCAGGATTCTATCAAATGTTTAGTCCCTCTCTTGTCGGCGAGCATGCTGTCCTGAGGCAGGTAGTTTGCACCCATAGAGAATATTTTATGACCATTAATAACAAAGCAGAATTCCCTCCCATAGCAATCTTTTTCAGTACTGACGCACAATGTGCGAAGTCCTATTCTTTTTTCAAGAGTATCAATCAGTTCATCGCCGCGATAGAGCTTTAATGTAAGCTTGTAAAGGAAAGGCTCACCAAGACCGTTTGGCCACCACAGGTGTGGCTTTTGTACATTGATGCTGCAAGTTTGCCCGTTAAATTCATATATGCTGCCGTCAAATTCCGCTATACAGTGAGTGTCTTTGGCATCTCCGTCAATTTCAGCAGTAAGGTTGAGACGGACATTGCCGTATTCATGCGTTTGTGTGATAAAAACATTTTCAAGTGAAGCTGTATTATAGCAAATCAATTCTATTTTACGGAAAATTCCCATATCGGGCAGCTTCGGTGCCCAGTCCCAGCCGAACATATATGATGCCTTGCGCAGATGCGCAGCTCCCGGAATGGTTTCAGGAGTGACATATAGGGGATATTTCTTCTGCATTTTTGAAACATACTGCGTTGGTGACGAGAATTTCAGACTAAGCTTATTTTCACCTGCGGTAAGCAGCCCTTTTACTTTGTACTCATAGGTTCTGTGCATGTTGTCGGTATTTCCGAGAAGTACGCCGTTTAACCGTACATCACAGAGGGTGTCAATTCCGTGAAATCTCAGCAGTATATATTTACATTCAAGCTGCTGCGGAGTTACGTTAAAGGCTGTGTGAAATTCGCAGCCGCGCTCAGAAAGCTGCGTCAGTTTATTTTCGTTAAGACCGTAATACGGATCTTCTATAATGCCGTTGTCTCTCAATACAGAGTATAATGTGCACGGGATACGACAGCTTAAATTATGATATGTAAGACAGTCAAGGAACCAGTTATTAATATCAATTATTCTCTTTGCCAATTTTTTATCCCTCCTTGTATTTATAAAAATATTATATCGCTGCCCATACATGCGGTCAAACAAAATTAAGTATCCATTCAGACTATTTTATACGCTATCGTACTTGTACGCTTGACAAACCCCGGAGAGTTGTGCTATACTCGACAAAAACAAAGTTAGGAGAGGACTTATGGCTGACAGATACATCAACACAGTATGCTTTGTCCGCAGTTACGAGTATTACGGAAACTATTACAAAGAGGGAGCAGAGGTATTTAAAAATCATATAAAGATGTATAATAAATACGGTTTGCCGGCGACATATCTTTTAGAATATGATGCAATGATAAGAGATGAGTACAGGCATGTTCTTAGCGAGTATGCCGAAAAAAACTCTGAGACAGGGCTCTGGCTTGAAATTGTCGGTGAGCTTGCGATGGAAACGGCGGTTGAATGGAAAAGCGAGCGCGGACGTAACTGGGATCATTATGCATGCCCGGGATTTATAATTTCTTACAGTCATGAGGAACGTAAAAAGCTTATTGATACAGCTATGGAAAAATTCAGAAAGTATTTTGGTGTGTACCCGAAAACGGTGGGCTCATGGCTTATTGACAGCGATTCGATGGCATATATGTCAGAAAAATATTCAATTGATGCATTTATAATATGCCGTGAACAATGGGGCATGGATGGATATACCCTGTGGGGAGGCCCCTATTACGGAGCGTATTATCCAAGTATCGAGAATATGCTTTGCCCGGCTCAGACAGAAAAGAAAAAAATCAATGCGCCGGTATTTCGAATGTATGTCAATGACCCGATTTACTGTTATTATGAGTTTGCAACGGACAAAATCAACGGTATAAATTATGGGCTTTTTACGCAGGAGCCGACATGGCTGCGAGGTCAGGATCCTGCGTGGGTAAATTGGTGTATGGATAGTGTTTTCAATAAGGATGCCGCCGGATTTTTATATTATCAGCTTGGTCAGGAAAATAGCTTTGGATGGGGCGATGAGCTATCCAAGGGACTTGAAATGCAATGCACGCTGGCTGTGAAAAATCAAAAAAAATACGGATACGAGTTTTGCACGGTAGGTGAAATGGGGCGCAGGTTTAAGTCTGAGTATACAACAACACCGGATAGTCTGCGATTCGCGTTGACCGACTGGGCAAAACGAGGGAATCAGTCTGTGTGGTATAACAGCGACCGATATAGATGTAATGTTTTTTCTGACGGAAAAAGGGTATGGATCAGAGATCTACACCTGTTTTGTGAGAATTACCGCGACAATTATCTTGATAATCCATGCCGAACACACGGTGCTGTATATGATAATCTTCCGGTTATGGACGGGGTTAGGTTTTCAAGCGCAGAGGTAAAAAATCCTGATGTGTACCGTGAACAGGAGATAAGTGCTGCAGACTGCGCAGAAATGTATATAGGGGCAGGAAGTATACAAGCGTGCAGCTATAACGGTGATGCAGCAGAGATCAGTATTGGCAACGGTAAAGAAATATGTATACGCCTCTTGAGAGATACTGTTGAGATTTCGCGCAATGACAGAAAAAGAGCAGAAATTGTCATGAAGATAGGCAAAGGTGTTACGGACATATGCGGGATAAATACAGAATCCGTTATGTATAATCATAACGGATTCAGATACAGACTTAAAATGCTGTCGGGACGCATAGAAAAGATGAATTTGATTGCCGAAAACGGAATTATAAAATTCAGGGTTGAAGGTGTTGATTAATCTTCATGACCGGACGGAGGTGATTCAAGTATTTTAATTGTTGCTTCGGTAAAGCAGTTTTGTTCGCTGCGATAGAAGATGCCGCAGTTCTTGCCAAAAATAAGCTGTATTCGCAAATAGACATTCTTTATGCCGTAGCTATCCTCATAATCTTGAAGGTTATTGAGCTTTTCAAGCATCTCAGGGGTAAGTCCGAAGCCGGTGTCGTAAACGGTAAAGAACAGGTAAGGAGTCTCTCGCCGGCATGTGATGCGTATTTTGTACTCACTATGTTCACCGGAAAGACCGTGAGTTATAGAGTTTTCTACAAAAGGTTGTAGTAAAAGGTGAGGTATCTGAATGCTTTTAAGCTCCTCCGGTACATCAAACTCAAGATTATATTTTCTTCCGTGTGAGATTTCATTGATAGATACATATTTTTCAAGCAGTATAAGCTCGTCGTATATGGAAATATTTTCCTTTCCGTGGTTTAAAACAGAACGGTAATAGGTGACAAGATTGTTTATTATGGTTATTATCTCGTTATCTCCGTAGCGGAAAGCTTTAAGCTTAATAACAGAAAGTGAATTGTAGAGAATATGCGGCTTGAGTCTGCTTTGCAAAAGCTGCATCTTCAAGTCCTGCCGTTCAAGCTCATATCGGTAACGGGTATCGGCGTCCTCCTTGATTTTCATAACAAGGTTGCTTATCGTGCGTTTTATAACGCTTAATTCAAAGGGTTCTAATGAGTTTTGTGAAATATTCATTGACAGCACATCATCTGTGCTGAGCCGCGTTATAAAGCTTTCGATTTCTGTAGCTGTTTTGGAAGTGGTTTTATATGCAAGAATGATTATGGTACATATAAAGATAAGACAAATCAGCAAAAACAGGAATATGTAAAATACATACATAAGCGAATTGTCTTCAATCGGAGCGGCGCAGATAAAGTCATCAACAGCATGTACAACTGCGTAATCTTCGCGCGGAATTTCGCTGCTGCGGGCTACAGATACGCAGGCAGTCAGCGGAGAACGTTCCGGAAGATAGCAGCGCGCGGCAAGCAGGCTGCCGTTGTTGAAGGGCATTTTTCTGTAGAACAGAAAGTATTCTTTGCCGTGCTCATCGGTATAGATGTTATCTTCTTTATATATACTTGAGCCGCTTTCCTCGAAAAAACGGTTTACCTTCTGCGCGTCGGGAAGATGCTGTATGTTCAGAAAATATCTTCCGTCATATAATGTGGAATTGGTAAAGTAAATAGTGACGCTTTCCGAGGTGCGGTAGCTGTAAATTGTGTCGAAATAAGATGTAACGTCATTATAGAATACAAGTATGTCAGCAGGATTGGTATACTGTTTATTCAGTCCTTCAATCAAATAATTGTATTTGAGAATGTAATCGCTTCTTTGCGACGCATCAGTGAGCGCGGCGCGAATTTCCTGGGCATAGGCATCAGCGCAGTTTGCAGCTGTCTGGGATTTTTCACTTCGGTAGTTTGAGCATACCAAAAAACATGTGATACTAAGTACACAGCACAGCGGAATAATTGATATTATAAGATTATTTTTTGTAATTGTCTTAAAGATACTGTTGCTTGTAAGCATTCTAAATCACCTCGCTATGGGATTTTTCTGAAAATCTTTTGGTGTAATACCGGTATAGCGGCGGAAGGTTTCCGAAAAATGCGCTTTGCTTTTATAACCTACCAAATCTGCAACCTCATAGATTTTTATACACGGATCTGATAGGAGCTGTTTTGCCACGTTCATGCGCTTTGCAAGAAGATATTCAAATATAGTCGTGTTGGTATATTTTTTGAATATATTTTTGGCATAGCTCGTGCTGATATGAATTTGCTCGGATATTTGGTCAATGTTTGAAATCGTGCGGTAGTTTTCGTCTATGATACGTTTTATGCTTATTATAATTTTGTCATATTTGTTTCGCTCATTGTCCGATATAAGATTAACAGAGGCATTGAGGAGGTTATAAAGCCACTGCCGCGCATTATATTGTGCATCAAAATTGTCAAGCTTTGCATATATGACCGATGAGTTGCCGAATAGGTTTTTAATATCCAGATTGCGCTCGAGGAGAATAAGCTGTAGTGTTGTAATGATTGATGTACATAAAGGCTTTACATAATTCTGATGCAGATTTGGCGGATAATACTCGTCAAGAAAACTGTTGATTTTTTCGCTGGTGCTGTCGTCCAAAAGCGCATTGAGACTTTCAATCATGTCGGAAATTTCATAGTTTGGCTGAATATAAAGGCGGTTTTCGTATATGCATAGTCCCTGTATTGAAAGAGACAGAAAATATTCAAGCGCAGTACCTGCCTGACGCAGCAGCGAGGGCAGACCGTAAAGCGTATTTGATGAAAGACTCTGTCCTCCGGTAATTGTAATATTGCCGGCACTGCTTACCTCACGGATAAATTTGGATAATTCAGTGTAAAGTTTTTTGCCAAAAAAATCCCCGTCAGATTCTTCTGACATGAATGCAAATATGAATCTATCAGTAGAATCCACTATTGCATATGCTGTAAAATTCTTAAATAGAGTATTGCGGGCATGGTCAATAATATTGTACATTTCTGTGTCTTCGCCCGATATTTCAAACATGGCAATAATAAAGCTGTGATATTTATCAAAGCCGAGATTGTGCAGTGTTCTTTCAAGATACTCCTTATCAACGTGCTTTGAGTACAAAAAGCGGCACAGAAAGTTTTCGCGAAAAATATCAATGCTTTCATCAAATATGTTACTCATAAGCGAGAAACGCTGCTCCTGTTCAAGCTGATTGATGGCGTTTTTTGCAGCAGTCTCAAGATCTTCAGGTTCAAGCGGTTTGAGAATGTATGTGACAACATCGTTATCCATAGCTTTCTTTAAAAAATTGAAATCTTCATAGCAGCTCATGAAGATAAATTTCGACTGAGGATATATTTCTTTTGCTTTCTTTTGAAATTCAATGCCGTCCATAATCGGCATAAGAACATCAGTTATCACAATATCGGGCTTATGAGCTATAAAGCTTTTAAGACCATCGCTGCCGTTCTGGGCAGTAGAAATATCTGTAATGCCGTATTTTGCCCAGTCTATAAATTCGATTACACTTTGAATTTGTACCGGGTTGTCATCCACTATCAGCAATCTGTACATGATGTCCTCCTGTATGAACTTATTTTTTATTCTGAAGATATTCTATCACAAAATCAGGGGCTTTTGAAGAGGAAATATAATAAATCAAGTCAAAAGGGTGCAATTTAGTACGATGGTGTTATTTACAAAATGAATGGTAATTTTATATAATAAATTGTGTAAAAGATATAAAATTATTTGAATTGGGGGGTTTCGGTCGTGAAAACAAACTCAAACGCTGCTGTGATGGAGCTGAGAAAACGTGACAGCGGGTTTATATACAATATCAAAAAACACCGATATGCATACCTTTTGATGCTGCCGGCGATTATATTTGGGTATAACAATAGCGTTTAAGGATTATGACGCGTTGGCAGGAATTATGAGCAGTCCATGGGTGGGACTAAAACATTTTAAAACAATTTTTACATATCCGAATATGCTTCAGGCAGTAGGAAGAACCTTTATATATGGATGTGTGATTGTATTTGGCGGCTTTCCGTTTCCCATTATTCTTGCTTTATTATTTAATGAGCTGAGAAATATGAAATTTAAAAAGGTGGTACAGACGATTTCATATATGCCGTACTTCCTTTCATGGATTTCGGTTATAGGATTGTTTTATTCGTTTCTTGCTATTGAGGGGACCTTTAACCAGATAATGGCAAAAATTGTCGGTGACGGATATGAGGCAAAAAACATATTGATGGACAGCAGATATTTTCTGCCGATAATATTTATTTCACACCTTTGGAAAAATGTGGGCTGGTCCTCCGTGCTGTTCCTTGCTGCGATTGCGGGAATTGACCCATCGCTTTATGAGGCTGCTACGATGGACGGCTGCGGGCGTATAAGGCAAATTTGGAGCATTACACTTCCGTGTATAAAGGGTACTGTCATCATTGTTTTGGTAATGTCACTGGGTAGTTTGTTCAATACAAATTTTGAGCAGGTATACGGTTTTCAGAATGTTTACACACAGGAGCAGACGGAAATTATCGGAACGCTTGTTTACCGTCAAGGTATAGAAAACGGAAAATACTCTCTTTCTACTGCATTTGGTCTTTGTCAGGGAGTTGTAACCTTGTTTTTGCTTATCACATCAAATGCCATAAGCAAACGACTGTTTGACTCAAGTATCTGGTAGAGGAGAGAAAAACATGAAAATCAGCAGAAGTGAAAAAATTTTTAACATATGCAATATACTGCTTATGTTGTTCATATGTGTAATTACGCTTTATCCCTACTTAAATCAGCTTGCAGTATCATTTAACGAGGGAATGGACAGCATGCGCGGAGGAATAACAATTTTTCCGCGTAGATTTACCGTAAGTAATTATGCTGCGGTACTTAAAAGCGCAGATTTTCTCGGGGCGCTGTTTATATCCGTGCTAAGAGTTATTTTCGCCACCTTTATTTCGGTGGTGGTAGTTTACTCCTGTGCTTACGGTCTGACACGTAAGGGAGTGCCGTATAAGCGCGGTATAACGCTGTATTTGATGATACCTGCTTATATTAACGCCGGAGTCATACCGGTTTATATCCTGTACAGGTATCTGCATCTTATGAACAATTTTTTAGTATATATACTGCCCGGCGCATTTGTATTCTATAATATGATAATAATACGCTCGTTTCTGCAGGAGCTTCCGGCAAGCATAGAAGAAAGCGCACAGATAGACGGAGCAAATGATATCCAGATAATGTTTAGAATCATCATGCCGCTGTCAATGCCGGTAATTGCAACAGTAGTGCTGTGGGTTGCAGTAAATGCCTGGAACGACTGGACAACAACGCTTATGTATGTTACAGAACGTGAGCTTTATCCTTTGCAGTATTTAATGATGAGGCTTATTAAAGAAAGCGAGACTGCGCAGCAGATGGCTGTACAGGCAACGATGAACAAGGGAGCGGCAATTCAGATATCCAAGCCTACGTCAGAATCGGTCAAGGCGGCAACATTGATTGTAACAACGATTCCTATAATAATGGTATACCCGTTTTTGCAAAAGTATTTTATTAAGGGTGTCATGTTAGGCTCCGTAAAAGAATAAAGAGGAGGAATTATTTATGTTGAAAGGTAAAAGAACTATCGCGTTCGCAGCGGCGGCAATAATGCTGATAACTGCACTTGCAGGCTGCGGAGGAAATCAGACAACACAGGTAGACAAGGACGGCAAATTTGTCCCTTCAAAGGAATTGGAACTTACTGTGTGGGAAACTCAGGGTACAGATTATGCGCCACCGGCACAGAGTTCAAACGATATTGTGGCAAAATGGCTGCATGAAAAGACAAAGGTGACAATAAAAAATATGTACGGTAATGACGGAGGACAGTGGGGGCCGAAGCTTACCAAGCTTGTTGCGGGAGACAATCTTCCGGATATTGTGCACTGCGGTGCTTGGCAGGGACCGGCACACTTTGCTAAGCTTAATCAGCTGGGAAAGGTTTGGGAGCTTACACCGGAGATTATTCAGCAGTATGCGCCTGAGGTATGTAAAAGAACTCCGGCAGAATATTGGGAAAAAATCAAGGTTGACGGCAAAATTTTAGGAATCCCGTACAATGCCGGCTTTGAACGCGAGGCTTTTCCGGATATGGATGACGATACATATAATTTTATAGTCGACAACTATAAAGCTGACGAAACAGATGTTACATATCAGTCAACACAATGCTTTTGGATAAGGGATGACGTTTTGAAAATGTTTTATCCTGAGGCAAAGACCTATAATGAGCTTTGTGACATGATTGACGAAACGGGAGCGCCTATAGGGGATGAGCTTTTAGATATACCCATCAACAGCACACAGGAGTTTATTGATTTTATGTACAAAATCAAGGATGCAAATCTGATGGAGGACAATAAAAAGATTTATCCGTTCGGCTATGGCGGCGGCGATAACTGGATTGCACTTACATGGCTTGGTGCAGACATGTATGGATATAAGAATCATTCCTATACCGGCACATGGAACAGTGTTGAACAAAAGATAGAGGTGCCGCTGGTGCATGATGTTGTAAGACAGGCGGCAAAGACGCAGAACAAAATGATAAACGATAAGGTTATTGACCCTGAGAGTCTTGCCCATACCTCCGCACAGTACAAAGAAAAGGTATTAAACGGTCAGTATGCTATTGTTCCGCTGTCATATATAGACATGCCGCATAAGATAAATGAAGAGCTTGAAACTTCCGGCAAAGATTTCCGTTACCGCCCGTTTATTACACAGGTACCTGCTCAGGAACAGTATGCAGCCTTCAAAGAAAAGCTTTTATGGACAGAATCACTTTGTATTTTAAAAACACTTAGTGAAGACGAAATGCATCAGGTACTGAATTGGATCAACACTCAGTATACCGATGAGTTTGAACAGGTACGTTATTGGGGACCTGAGGAAGCAGGGCTTTATGAGGAAACAGAAGATGGAAAACGTGTATTTAAGGACGAAAAATTCAACCAATACTTTATAGAAGGTGATGCATCTGCTTTGCCGGAGGAAGAGGACAGGATGGGAATAGGCGGTACTGCCGGCTTAATGCTTGTAGCGCCTTCGCGTGACTACAGTAAATGGGCGCCGCAGATTATGTATCGGAAGGTTAATTATCTGCCGATATTAGGAAGCGGTTTTAAGTTTTCAAAAGACAGTGAGCATGTGAAGAACGTTAAGACATATCCTCCGTGTCAGGTATGGGAGTCGGTGTATGCCGATATACCGGAAGTTATAACCTTCTGGTCGGAACGCGAGCAGTGGGAAGCAAAATTTAAGATTGCTCTTGCAACAACAGAAGAACAGTTTGACAGCAAGTGGGAAGAAGCAATCAATGAGCTTAACCGGACAGTGGATATTGATGCTATGGAAAAAGCAATGACCGAGGTGGCAAAGCCGCTTGCGGATGCAATTGAAGAATAGATGCGCGAAGGCGGGAGCAGGATATTCCTGCTCCCTCGCAGACGGAAAGGTTGGTTACGATATGAAACGGATTTGGAGCAGGTTTCAGACAATACTGGCGGTGCTTTTATCCTTTGCCTTTATGTTACCGAATGTGTGCTTTGCAGAGGACGGTGTTCTTTCTCCGTATAAAACTCACAAGCTTCCCTGCACCATTGAAGGTGTAAATTTTGATAAAGGCGGAGCAGGAGTTGCGTATAACGTAATGGGCGATATTGTCGGGACATATAAGTATCGTGAGGACGCGCAGATGAATTTTTACGCCGACGATTACGGCGTTACAATAGGCTATAACGCCGGAGAGTGGATGAAATACACGGTGACGGCGGCGCAGGATATGGAATATACAGTTACCGCATTATATGCTACTCCATCAGACGGTGCGGAATTTGAAGTGTCAGTAGACGATGAAACTACTGTTTCCGCAGTGCTCCCGTCAACAGGAGGCTGGACTGATTACGGCGAGGCTGAAATAGGGAAGCTATATATTTCAAAGGGTAAGCATGTCCTGTGCTTTAAAATGCTCAAAAACGGAATCACCTTTAAGTCTGTTACCTTTTCTGTAGAGGAAGAAGATAAAAAAATCATTGATTTTTCGCGTAAAACGGGAGCTTTTCGGACTGTGTATGTACCGGCTCGCATTCAGGCAGAGGATTTTGATATGAAGGGTACTGCTATAGATACAAAGGCTGCGCGGGGATACAGCGCGGATGAGGGAATCGACATAGTAAGCAGTGATACGGGATATTATATAAAGCTGTCGAACGAACAGTATGTCGATTATACCTATATCGTTGAGCAAAGCGGCGCGTACACGCTAAGCTTTTGCGCGAGTGGAAACGCAAAGATATATTTTGATGATATAGACAGTGCACTTACCGTAAGCGGTGACAGTATGGATTCCGAAACAAAGCTTATTAGCGTATGGCTTGAAAAGGGCACTCACAGACTCAGAGTATATCCTGATGGTACGCTCAATATGGATTATCTGCGATTTGAGTCGGCTAAGGAGGATTATATTGAGCTTTCTGCGCTTTCGCAGACTGCTGAAAAAAGCGAAAAACCAGAGCAGACAAGGATATACAGGGAGTTTTATGTTTCTCCGAACGGAAGTGATAGCTCAGACGGCAGCTTTAGCGCCCCGTTTCGGACAATCAGCGCGGCACAGCAGGCTGTACGAAATATAAGTGAGAATATGGACGCAGATATTGTGGTGCATATTCTTTCAGGAGAGTATAATATTGAAAAAAGACTCGAGTTTACTGCGGAAGATAGCGGTAAAAACGGTTTTAGGGTCATTTACCGCGGTGATAATATTCTTGACCAACCGGTTATAAGCGGTGGAACAAGGATTACCGGCTGGGAGAAAACAGACGATTACATCTGGAAGGCATCAGCGCCGATAGATGCTGCAAGAACGCTGTATATAAATGGACTTCCGGCGCAGAGAGCAAGGAGTAAATATGTGTATGTTGCAGAGGGATACTGCAGCAGAGGGGACAGTAAGTATAACGAGGACGGTATATCACTTTCTGAAAAAAACTTTCCGCATATATCCAAGCCGGAGGACGCTGAACTTGTATGGAATCTGTATTGGACCTGCCAGCGAACGCCTGTGACAGGCATGGAGTATGCCGGTGGCAGAGTTAATATCTTCCTCGCGCAGCCTTATTATCATAACGCATTAACCAAGGATTACGAAGGAACAAATCCTATCGCAGGCAATGCTTTTTACATAGAAAATGCACGCGAGCTTTTAGATGAGCCGGGTGAATTCTATTTTGACAGTGATGAAAAAGCAATATACTACTATGCGTTTAAAGATGAGGATATGCAAACAGCAGACACATATGTCGGTACGACGGAGTTTTTGGTTCGCGCCGCAGGTGATAACCCGCAGAATAAGCTGGAGAATGTTTCCTTTGAAAACATAGATTTTAAATATGGTGCATGGAATGGCGTAAGCGAGACAGGATTGATAGGCGTTCAGTCGGAAAGGCTTGTTGCCGGGGCAAATGAGATTGTATCTTACGGCGGGACAATGCTTCCCGCACAGTTTGAGGTGGAAAACGCGAAAAATGTCACAATAAGCGGCTGTCGGTTCCAAAGCCTTGGCTCAGGTGCGCTCAGTATGGCAAACGGAGTCAGTGATTCAAAGATAATCGGAAATCAGTTTACTGACATAAGCGGATATGCAATAGAGGCAGGACACTGGGATCATGTAAACACAATGCCGGAGAATATGCAAAGGTGTACAAATATTGAAATTGCAGATAATGTAATTCGCCGTGCGGCACAGGAATTCCGTGGCAGCTGCGCAGTGACGCTGTTTTATGTAAATTCAGTAAACGTACATAATAACGATATAGCGAATGTGCCCTACACGGGCATAAGTCTCGGCTGGGGCTGGGGTGAGGATATAAGAGAATGTGCTGATAATATAATTGCCAATAATCGGATTGACGATGTAAATGCAACAACGCATGATGGTGCTCATATATACACTCTTGGGCCTATGAGAGATTCGGCTATAATAGGTAATTATCTTACGAATGCCGGCGACTGGCGCGGAGGAATTTATCTTGACGAGGGCACAGGATATGTTACCGTTTCTGATAATGTGGTGCAAAACAGCGCTCAATGCTGGTTTTTTGCCCGCGCGAATGTTCGTATTAAGCAGATTTATGCATCTGATAATTTTACTGATACGGATGTTATGGAGCTGGATACAGCTAATGTTGAAATGGTGAATACTACTGTTGTAAATGACGGAAGCTGGCCTGATGCCGCATTGAAAATAATAGAAAATGCAGGCGTTAGTCCGCAGAATAAAAGGCTCCTTAGCGGAACTCAATTGCCGCAGTGGCGTACCGACTGGATTCATACAATGCCGCAGAATGCTTTTAAAAGTGCGTATTCGTCTCAGTATGAGGCTGAGGATTTTATTAAAGGCGGCGAGGGTGTCGGCTATCATAAGCTTAATAATGAGGCTGTTTCAATCTACGATTCCGGCTTTGAAAACAGCGTTATAGGAGATACTAAACCGGGAGAATGGCTAAAATACAGATTTCAGGTGGAGAATTCCGACATATATACAATAAAAATCAAGGCTGCAAACAATTTCTCCGCTGCCGAGGCGATACCTAAGGTAAAGTTGTATCTTGATGATAAGCTGATAGCTGACAGCGTGGAAATTCCCAACAACGGTTCATGGACTGAGCACGTATGGATAGATGTGACAGATACGATGATTGATGCGGGCGAACATACATTAAAGGTTGAGTTTGCTAACAATGGATTTTCCTTTGATGCATGGCAGCTATATAATGAAAAATATGAGCCGGAGCAGGGAGCTGATGATCCTGATTATGATGAAGGAGAGATAGTTACTGAGGAAAGCTTGAAAAAGACAGTATTTGACGATATATCCGGACATTGGGCAGAGCGCAGTATATTAAATATGGCGGAGAGAGGTATTATATACGGAATAGGAGACAGAGTCTTTGCACCGGAGGATAAAGTCAGCCTCTATCAGTCTGTGTGGCTTGCTCTGCGTGCAGCGGATATTGAATACAATAGTGATGACTGGAAGAGCATTGCTGCCGGATATGGTTTGCTTGAGGATGAGAATGAACAGGATAAACAAATTGAACGTCAGCGTTTTGCAGATATTGTTATGAAGATCTACGTCCAGAAAAATAAACAATATAAGCTTGTATGGAATCCGTCAGTATATACAGATTTTGCAAGTATTGCTGAAAAATACCGTAATTCTGTGCTGGGCGCAAAAGAGTTGGGACTGATGAACGGAAATCCGGAGGGGGATTTTGCACCCGAAAAAACTCTGACAAGGGCAGAGGCGGCTGTGGTTATCGATGCGCTGATAAATGTTCTGTAGTATATTTGATATATAGGAAGGCGGTACTTTTTGTATGAAAAGAATATTTGCTTTGTTGACAGTACTGACACTCGGCATGTCATTTATTCCGATATATGCGCAGGATATTGTGATAAAATTTGAGGCAGAGTCGCCTGACAATCATTCTGAAAGTCAGTACACAGCCTACATTTCACCGGATTATTACGGTAATTTTGCAAGCGAAGGCGGCGTGGCAGGAATACATTCCGGAGGCTGGTGCAGTTGGAGTGCAGATATAAAAACAACGGGTATTTATCAAATTTCCGTAATTGGATGTTCGCCTGAGAGCGGAAATATGATTTCGCTTTATATAGACGGAGCAGCTGCGGCTGAGAATGTTCTGCTGGCATCTACAGCAAGTTATGAGCCGAAGGATGGAACAGCGGCAAATGTGATTGCTGAACTTGTGCTGACTGCGGGAACGCATGAGATAAAAGCTGTGAAGGGGAACGGAGGCTACACTATCGATTATTTGTCTGCCGAATTTACTTCGTCGGTTGAAATGAAAGAAATTCAAATAGAGGCAGAGGAATTTGTTAATTACTATGACCTCACAGAGGGAATAGATGACGCACCATATTATATTCAAGATGCGGAAGGGGATGTTGAATATTCACGTATAGGTGACAGTATTGTTGTTGCAATGCAGCAGGAGGAATGGCTTGAATATACCATAACAGTTCCTTATAGCGGATATTACAGCATAGTTTTAACCTGTGGTGCGGATTCGGAGCCGGGAACAGTCATTTCAGCTTCCTGCAATAGTACAGAAGTAAAAAAAGTTTTACATCCCACGCAATGGGATGAACTGTCAGAAAATGCACTTGTACTTCCTATGAAATCGGGAGAAAATCTCATAAGAATAACAGCGCAAACACGTTACAATAACTTTGATTATATGAGTGTTTCATTTCTTCCGGAGCTTAGTGTGTCTTTTGAAGCTGAGCTGTTGTCACAGTTGGAAAGCGGATACAACAACTGTTATTTTGAACGATACGGACAATATTTCGGAATTGATACAGATACGGATATTGTAGGGGTTATCAACAGAGATGATGTTCTCGACAATATGAGCGGAAGCTACGAAAGCGTAGCAGCTGTTATAAACAAATTTGCGGATACCGTATGCGAAAAGATACAAAATCCGGATACTGTATTTTGTTCGGCAGATGGGCGCCGGTTGAACGTGCTTAACGGCGCAGGCTTTACTGTTTACAGTGAGAATGAGCCGGAGGAAGATATAGCGATTATAGGAGCGGTATATTATGGTAAAAAGCTAGAGGCGGTTTCTTTGGGTGTAAAGGATAAAACAAGCGCAACACTTGATTTTAGCAGTTTTTCCTGCAAAGAAACAAAAGGTCTGTCCTTTAAGCTTTTGCGTTGGGACAGTCTTACGGAGATGAATCCATATGTCCGCGCACAGAAGCAGCCGGCAGACAATGTTTATGTGTCCATAAATGGGAATGACAGCGCGGACGGAAGTGAAGAAAATCCTGTTGCGACATTGGAACGTGCGGCTGAAATTGCGGCAGAGCTTTCGACAAAAACAACGGCGGATATAACGGTTAATATCAGCGCAGGAGAATATTGCATAACAAAGCCTATAACCTTGACTCCGGATAATAATCATAAAAATGGAGCTCGGATAATTTTCAAAGGTCAGAACGGTGCTGTTTTAAACGGCGGTGAAAAGGTCGGCGGGTGGCAGAAGTACAATGAGAATATTTACAAGGCAGCGGTGGAATCGCCGGACGTACGTCAGCTATATGCAGGAGGTGTACGTATGGTTAGGGCAAAATCTGATACCCTTAAGGCAAGCGCGCTTTCGGGAAATCTCATTACCTACAGTCTGAATCTTCCGGCAGGTATAGTGGGTGAAAAAAATGCTGAAATAGTGTGGGATATACTTTGGACACGGCAGAGAGTACCAATTGAGAGCATAGAGTATAGCTATAAATTTACTATGAAACAGCCGTATTATAATTATCTTCAGAATAATAAAGGGTACGACGGCGTTAAGCCTACGGTTTCAACAGGATTTTATATTGAGAATGCGCTTGCGTTTCTTGACGAGCCGGGTGAATTTTATTTTGACAGGGACAGCCGGACAATATATTTCTATCCTCAGTCCGTTTCTCAGCTAAATAATTGCTATGCAGGCGCTTCGGAGGGTTTAATAAACATTGCCGGAACGGACAGCAGCAATAGAGTGGAAAATATAACGTTTGAAAATCTTACAATGAAGTACGGCACGTGGCTTGAACCTAATGAAAGAGGCCTGTGTGCGATACAGGGAGATAAGCTGCTTAATTCAGAAATTGACGATGAGTTTAACGAGGGATGGCGTACATTTGCGCAGATAAGACTGAACTGGGCGCGTGGGATTGAAATTAAGAACAATACTCTTGAGCATCTTGGTTCTGCTGCTGTAGACTGCGGTGAGGGAGTGGCTGAATGTGTTTTGTCCGGAAATACTATAAGTGATACCTCCTCAGGAGCAATTATGGTGGGGAGTTGGAATCACAGCTTTACGTCGCCTGATGCGAGAATGTGCAGTGACATTGAAATCAGTGATAATGTTATAACTGATACAGGCTGTGAATTTGCACAAAGCCCTGCAGTTGCTCTATATTATGTTAAGGATATTCTGCTGACGCATAATACAATCAAAAATACATCCTACAGTGGTATTTCTATGGGATGGGGATGGGGAACTGATGTGAGTGAATGTAAAAACAACTCTATAGAATATAATCTGATCGAAAATGTTGTTACAGCACTAAACGA